>CAYUME010000761.1:0-2894 GCA_964445475.1 uncultured Planctomycetia bacterium | reverse complement strand
CGCGGTCATGGACGCCTGCCCCCCCGGGGCCGGCGAGGAGGCCTTCGGCGGCTCCATCTGCCAGCACCCCGACGGCGCGCTCACCGTCCAGGCCGGCCACATCAGCTTCTGGAACCTCGAGGTCGCGGGACTGGAGACGATCCGCCCGCTGCCCGGCGGCGGGACAGTCGCGATGTCGGAGGAGGACGTGAAGACGGCGCGGGCCTGGCGCGAGCGCCTCCTCCAGGAGTCGTCCGGCCTGAAGCAGTTCGTGGTCCGCAAGGCGACGCCGGCCTTCACCGGCGACCTCGGGAAGGACTTCGGCGGCAAGGGCGCCGTGGAGTACCAGAAGATGGACGCCGCCCGCGTCCGGACGGCCCTCGCGTGGGACGACGCCCGCCTCTACGCGGCCTGGGAGGTGAAGGACGACACGCCGTGGGTGAACGGAGCGGACGCGCCCGAGTTCCTCTACGCGCGCGGCGACACGGTCGATCTCCAGCTCGGCTCGGATCCCGCCGCCAAGGCCGACCGGGACGAGGCGGTCCTCGGCGACCTGCGCCTCTCGATCGGCCCCTTCCAGGGGAAGCCGGCTGCCGCCCTCTATCGGAAAGTGGCTGCGGAGAAGAGCCCGAAGACCTTCAACTCGGGGGTCGTGAAGGGCTACGTCATGGAAAGCGTCACGGTGCTGAAGGACGCGACGGTCGAGGTCAAGGTGGACGCCGTCCGGCGGCTCTATACGGTCGAGGCGTCGATCCCGCTTGCCGCGCTGGGCCTGAAGCCCGCGGCCGGGCTGAGAATCCGCGGCGACGTCGGCGCCACCCACGGCAACAAGGACGGCAACGACACCGCGCTCCGGACCTACTGGAGCAACCCGTCGACGGGACTCGTGAGCGACGAGGTCTTCGAGCTGCAGATGGTGCCGAAAAACTGGGGGGAGCTCCGGTTCGAGTAGGGGCGGGGCACCGCCCCCGCCCGCGTAGCGACGGCTCTATTCCATGCGGGCGACCCCGGCGGTCGCCCCTCGGGGGTCGATGACATGCGCCTGTGGATCCCGGTATGGCTTGCCTGGGCCGGCCTGGCCGCCGCCGAGGGGACGGACAATCACGTCCTCAAGGCCGTGCCCGTCCCCGGGGCGGTGGTGGTGGACGGCGCGCTGGACGACTGGGACCTCTCCGGCCGCATCCCCGTCTGCTCCGACGTCTCCAGCCACTGGGGGAAGTTCAGCGCCTGGGTCGCGATGATGTACGACGCCGAGGCGCTCCACGTCGGCGTCGACTGGTGCGACCCGACGCCGATGGTCAACCAGTATGACCCCGACCTCGACATCGACCGCCGCAAGTGCTTCCACTCCGACTCCCTCCAGATCCATTTCCGCACCGACCAGGCCCGGAAGGTCATCGGCTGGCACTTCACGAAGGAGAACCGTCCCGGCGTCATCGCCCTGAACGGCTGGATGCCGTGGCACGACGACCCGATCGTCTACATCGACGGCCTGAAGGAGCTGGGCCTCGCGCTGGCCTTCCGGGCAAAGCCCGACGGCCACGGCTACACGCAGGAACTGCGCATCCCATGGACGGCGATCGTGAAGAGCGGCCGGCCCTACAAGGCCGGAGAGCGGTTCGATTGCATGCTCGATCTCGTCTGGGGCCCCGACGCCGGCAAGGGCTGGCCGGTCAACCACATGATGGACCTGGTCAAGCCCGGCGCCATCCACACGGGCTGGTTCTGGGAGGTGCCGGAGATCTACGGCCAGGTCGAGCTCTCGCCCGCGGGGCGCCTCGATCCAATCCGGCCCGCCTTCGACGGCGGCGCGGCCGCCGCGCGCCGCACGCTTCCCGGCACGATCCCCCTCCGCTGCGCGCTCCCCGAGGGGGCTGTCACGCACTTCGCCCTCGCGATCCACGACGCCTCCGGCCGCCGCGTCCGCGCCCTGCCGGGCGACTGCCGGGTCGCGGACTACCTTGTCCCCGGCGAGGCACGGAGCGTCGAGGTGCTGTGGGACGGCCTCGATGACCACGGCCGGCTCGTCGCGGCCGGGACGTACGAGGTGCGCGGCCTGGCGCGCGGCGACCTGGACGTGGTCTACGCGCAGTGCTTCTACAACCCGGGCACGCCTCCGTGGGGCACGGCCGACGGGCGCGGCGCCTGGGGGGCAGACCACTCGCCGCCGACCTGCGCGGCGGCCGCGGGCGAGGACGTCATCCTCGGCTGGGCCGGCGCCGAGGGCGGCAGCGGCATCATCGGCGTCGGGCCGGACGGCCGGAAGAAATGGGGCGAGCACCAAGGCGCCCTGGCGATGACGGCCGACGACCGCTTCGTCTATTTCCTCCTCAACGACGACTGGGCCGGCAAGCGCGGCCTCGCGCGGCTCTCGCGGACGGACGGCGCCTACCGGCCCTTCCTGGTCGACGGCCGCCCGGAGTTGCCCGTCCCCGTCGATCGGATCCTCGGCGCCGCGCCGCCCGGTCCGGTCGCGGCCCTGGCCGTCCACGGGCGGCGGCTCGTGGTGGCCTTCGCCGGCGGCGGCCTCGCCGTCGTGGACGCGGAGGAGGCGCGGCTGCTGAAGCGGCTGCCCCTCGCGGGTGTGAAGGGCCTGGCCTTCGCACCGGACGGGCGGCTCCACGCGTTGATCGACGGCGCGCTCCACCGCGTGGACCTCGAGACCGGCAAGACGGAGCCCGTCCCGACGCCGGGACTCGGGCGCGGACGGGCGCTCGCCGCCGGCCGGGACGGCCGGCTGGCGGTCGCAGACGAGGGGCCGGATCAGCAGGTGAAGGTCTACGGGCCGGACGGCGCGCTCGTCTTCGCCGCCGGGAAGAAGGGCGGCCGGAAGGCCCGCGGCGCATTCGACCCGGAGACAATGGCCCAGGTCCGGTCCATCGCGCTCGACGCCGCGGGGCGCGTCTGGGCGGTCG
>CAYUME010000760.1:0-2897 GCA_964445475.1 uncultured Planctomycetia bacterium | reverse complement strand
TTGAGCGCGCCGCCGAAGCGCTGGACGCCGGTGACCGCGCCGCAGGCGTCCTCGCACAGGCGCCGGCACCCGGCACGCCGCTGGAGGTCGCGGAAGACCTCGCCGACGCAAATCCGCAGGGCCTCCCCCAACAGCTTCGCGTCCCGGGCCAGGATGTAGCGGACGGGGCGGGGGATGGAGAAGACCCACTGACGGACGGGCTGCCGGGGGAAGACGCGGTCGACGAGGAAGGCCGCAGTCTCGGACATGTGGCGTGCGGCGCAGGAGGGGCAGAGGCCACGCTCCTTGCAGGAGAAGGCGACGACGGCGTCGCAGCCGCAGTCGGGGCAGCGGAGGCGTGTGAAGCCGTAGGCTAGGATGCCGCACTCGAGGTAGTTGCGGAAGGCGTTACGGACGTAGCGGGGGAGGCCGCGCCCCTCGCCGCTGCGGGCGTCTGCCTGCTCGAGAAAGGTTTCGAGGTGCTCCTGGACGACCTGGTAAAGGACGGTCTTTTCCGGCTCGTGGCGGCGGAAGGCGACGGGCACGTGCCGGGGTCGGGCGCAGTGGCACATGCCCGACACGAGCAAATGGCGTGCCAGGAATCGAATTATGGCACAAGTCGCAGCGCGAGATAAGGATGCGCAGGAATCAGGCTCGGGAGAGGGGGATGAAAAGTGTTACTTTACGTAACAGAGGCCGCGGGGACTCATCCTACACCAGCTTCTCCAAGTCCACCTGCAGCCCCAGCAGCTTCTTCTCCTTCTGCAGCACCGGCGCCACCTCCGCCTCCAGGAATTCCGTCACCTGCTCCGGCGCCCGGCCGACGTAGCGCCGCGGGTCCACGATCTTGTCGAACGACCCCACCTTCGCGAAGGCCGGCTCCTTCCGCAGCGCCTCCAGCAGCGGGTTCGGCTTGCCGAGCCGCACCGCCGCGGCCGCCTCCATCGCGTGCCTCCGGATCACCTCGTGCAGCGTCTGCCTGTCCCCGCCCGCCTTCACCCCCGCCATGATCAGGTTCTCGGTCGCCATGAACGGCAGCTCGTCCGCCGCGTGGCGCGCGATCACGTCCTTGTTCACCACCAGGTTCCGCGTCAGCGCCAGCAGCAGGACCAGCACCGCGTCCGCCGCCAGGAACGCCTCCGGCATGTAGATCCGCTTCCCCGCCGAGTCGTCCAGCGTCCGCTCGAACCACTGCGTCGCCGCCGTCATCGCCGCGCCCGACCACTGCGCCAGCACGTAGCGGGAGAGCGACGAAATCCGCTCCGCCCGCGTCGGGTTCCGCTTGTAGGCCATCGCCGACGACCCGACCTGGTCCTTCCCGAAGGGCTCCTCCACCTCGCGAAGGTGCTGCAGGAGCCGCAGGTCGTTGCTGAACTTCGCCGCCGACTGGGCGATCCCGGCCAGGACGTCGAGGACCTGGGCGTCCGTCTTCCGCGAGTAGGTCTGCCCCGAGACCCGCACGACGCCCGGGAAGCCGAGGGCCTTCGCGACCAGCTCGTCGAGGCGCCGGACCTTCTCCGAGTCGCCGTTGAAGAGGGCGAGGAAGCTCGCCTGCGTCCCCGTCGCCCCCTTCACCCCCAGGCCGCGCAGCCGCGAGAGCCGGTGGTCGATCGCGTCGAGGTCCGCGCCCAGGTCCTGGATCCAGAGGCAGGCCCGCTTGCCGACGGTCGTCAGCTGCGCCGGCTGGAAGTGGGTGAAGGCGAGGCAGGGCAGTGCCCGGTGCTGCCGGGCGAAGCGCGCGAGGGCGTCGATCACGTTCAGGAGCCGCGCCCGCAGGAGCTGCAGCCCCTCCCGGATCTGCAGGAGATCGGTGTTGTCGGTGACGTACGCGCTCGTCGCCCCGAGGTGGATGATCGGCTTCGCGGCCGGGCACTGGTCGCCGTACGCCCGGATGTGGGCCATGACGTCGTGCTTCGTCTTCCGCTCGTGCTCGGCGGCGGTGTCGAGGTTCAGCTTCCCCTCGAAGGCCTTCAGCTCGGCGATCTGCTTCGGCGCGATCGCCAGCCCCAGCTTCCGCTCCGACTCCGCCAGCGCGACCCAGAGCCGCCGCCACGTCGTGTACTTGCGACGGGCCGAGAAGATCGACAGCATCTCCCGGCTCGCGTACCGCTCGGCCAGCGGATTCACGTAGACGTCCGCCGGCAGCCCCTCGACCCCGATCTCGATCGTCCTGGTCATGCTCCGCGCTCCCTCGGTTGCAATGGATTCCCCGGATCCGCCACCCCGTCCGCCGTCCGCAGACGCGTTGCCGTTCTCGGACGTCCCGTTCTCCCGTTAGCGCCCCCCCGCCTCCACGCCCCCCCCCATTTCGATCCGCGCATATCCGTATCGCCCTTGCCCGGACACATCCTGGTGGAGGTCCGACAGCAAGACGAGCCGCATGGGCGCTCTCACTCCGGTCCCGAGTGAGGGCGAGGCTCCGGCCCACTTCGTTTCCCCCGCCCGCACAATCTCCACAGGTTCACCGCATTGAGCCCGGCGTGGGCCACCGTGACCGCGACAATCCCCCCCGTCCGATCCGCCACCCACCCGAAGAGCAGCCCCACCCCAGTCGCGAAGGCCGTCCAGGGGACCAGCGTCCGTTTCACGGGGACATGGAGCAGTCCGAAGATCAGCCCGGCGGCAACCCAGCCCGTCTCCCGCTGCAGCGCCCCGCGGAAAAACAGCTCCTCGCCGACTCCGCTGGACAGGGCCAGGAGCAGGACCCGGGGGATCGAGAGCCGGCCCAGGAGGCCCCGCAGCTCCGTCTCCATCGCCCGGCACCAGGCGAACGCGCGCGACCCCAGCGCCGAGAGGGTCACGCCGGCCGCCGCCATCCCCGCCCCCAGCGCCGCCCCGGCCCACTCGTGCGCGGGCAGCGCGCGGTTCCCCGCCGCCCCCGCCCGCCCCGCGATCCAGGCGCACGCGGCGACCGCCAG
>CAYUME010000759.1:1473-2908 GCA_964445475.1 uncultured Planctomycetia bacterium | reverse complement strand
ACGAGCTTCGCGACGGATACGCCCAATGGCTCGCCGCGGAGATCGACACCGCCGACATCGACTCCCCCGAATCGCGCTGGCTCAACCTCGTCTGGTACGATCCCGCCATCCCCTCGAAGCCGCCGACCGACCTCCCGACCCTCCACCACTTCGAGGACATGGGGATCGTCTCGGCCCGGACAACCTGGTCGGGCGACGCGTCGCTCCTCGTCTTCAAGTGCGGCCCCTTCATCGGCCACAAGGCCGTCCAGGCGTTCGACTACGACCCCGGCGGCGGGCACGTCCACCCCGACGCGAACCACTTCGTCCTTTTCGGCTCGGGCGAGTTGCTGGTCCGCGACGACGGGTACCGCGCCAAGCAGACCGGGACGCACAACACGCTGCTCGTCGACGGAAAAGGCCAGCTCGGCGAAGGGCGGATGTGGTTCGACGGAACGGCGGCGCTCCGGCTCAAGGCCCGGCCCCGCATCCTCCGCGCGGCGTCGCGGCCCGCCCTCGACCACGTCTCCGGCGACGCGGCCGTGGCCTACCCCCGCGAGCTCGGCCTCAAACGATTCGTCCGCCACGCGCTCTTCCTGAAGCCCGACGTGCTGGTGGTGGCGGACGACATCGCCCTGGAGGCCTCCCGCGCGCTCGAGCTGCGGTTCCACCCGGAAGCGGCGAAGGCGGCGCGGGACGGCGCGGCGTTCGTCTGCCGCGGGGCGAAGGCCGTCCTGCGGATCGAGCCCCTGACGCCGGAGGGGGTGACGGCCGCGGCGGGCGAGGTCGCCGCCGCGGGACGGGAGGGGGAAAAGGAGACGCCGCTCTTCACGGTGCGGCTCGCGCGCACGGCCGCCGCGTGGCGCAACGCCGTGGCGTTCACCTGGACCCGGGCGGACGCGGAGCCGGCGCGGATCTTGCTCGAGGCGCGCGGGGACACGTGGACCTTCCGCGCCGGCGGCCGCGCGGCAACGCTGGACTGGCAGACCGGCGTGGCCCGCCCTGCGCCCTGAGCCTCCCTCTGCGGCCGGTTTCGGCAGACCTTGCGGACCCGTCCGCATCCATGTTATCGTTGTCGATTCGTGCCCCCTGCGCCGAAACGCGGCGCCCCCGCTCCGAGGCCCCCATGAGAACGCTTCCGCGACGGACGCTCGCCGGCCTCCTCCTGGCCGGCGCAGGATTCGCCGCCCTGCCGGCCGCGGCCGCCCCGGCCGCGGCGACGGGCCCCACGCCCGCACCGACCAAGGACCGGGACTGGCCGGGCAAGGGGAACGTCTGGGTCCCCGGCGGCTGGAACGCGAGGCGCGACCTGTTCTGGAAGGCGCGCGAGAAGGACCAGGACGCGGTCGTCTTCTTCGGAGACTCGATCACCGAGGGCTGGGGAGCCTCGCCCAGGACTTCCCCGCGCTCAAGGTCGCCAACCGCGGGATCAGCGGCGACACGAGCCGCGGGCTCC
>CAYUME010000759.1:0-1463 GCA_964445475.1 uncultured Planctomycetia bacterium | reverse complement strand
GTCTCTACCGCGGGCATCTTCTTTGCCCAGTCCATCCTGGCGGTGGTGATCCTGATCGGGACCAACGACCTGAGCGGGGGCTCCAACCCGAAGGACGTCGCCTCCAACATCAAGGAGATCGTGCTGTCCATCCTGAAACAGAAGGCCGCCACGCCGGTCGTCCTCTGCCGCGTCATGCCGCGCGGCGCCGAGGCGGGGAAATTCCCGGACAAGATCAGGGACCTGAACGCCCTGATCGACAAGATGGTCGTGGGCGCCCGGACGGTCGCCGTCTGCGACACCTGGGGCGTCTTTGCCAACCCGGACGGGACCTGCAAGAAGGAGGAGTTCCCCGACATGCTCCACCCCAACGGGGCTGGTTACGCCAAGTGGGTCGAGGCGCTCAAGCCGGTGATGGCGAAGCTGAAGATCACCGAGTGAACGAAACACCATGACCGCCTCCGCCCGGACGTGGACGCTCGTCGTCCTGGCCGCGACCGCCCTCCAGGCTGCCGCCGCGCCGGCCGACCCGGTCCTGCCGCCGGAAGGCCTCCGCCGCAACCGGCCCCGCCTCCTGCTCCGGCCCGCCGACACGCCGCTCGCCATCTCGCTTTCGCAGCTCAAGGCCCTGCCGCGCGACAACGACTTCCAGCAGATGCTCCACCAACTCGAGGAACTCAAGCCACCCAAGGCCGCGGCCCTCGCCCTCGCCTACCACCTCTCCGGCAAAACGGAGAACGCCGACCGGGCCCTCGCCGTCCTGAAAGCCTGGCAGCTCGCCGGTGAGAAGAAGGGCCCCGACGACCCCTTCACCGTCTATTTCACCCTCCTCGACTTCGCGCTGGCGTACGACTGGCTGCACGACTACGCCGGGTTCGACGACACGGCCCGGGCCGCGCTCCGACAGAAGCTCCTGCCGCTCGCCGAGAGCGGGCTCAAGCACGGCGAGGACCACGTCTTCCACAACTACGTCTGGATGTTCAACGGCGGCGCGATGCTCTGGGCGCTGGCCACCGCCGACGAGGACCCCGCCTCGGACCGGCTCCTCGCCCGCCTCCGCGACCGTTTCAACGGCCAGCTCTTCCGCGCGATGGAGTACCTCGACGGCGACAACGGCGATGCCGCCGGCTACTGGTGGCGCTACTGTCAGAACGCCGCCACGCTGGTGATCCTCGCGGCGCAGAGCGCCTTCGAATCCGACCTCGTCGGAGCCGTCCGAAAGCGCCACGGCGACTGGCTCGGCCGCCAGCTCGACGACCTCGCGGCGAGCCTGCTCCCGGACCTGCGCTTCATGCCGTGGGGCGACATCGTCGCCGGCGCCAACGGCGGCGCGACCCACGAGATGGCCGGCCGGATCGACGCCCTCGCCTGGGCGCTGCGGTCGCCCCGCGGCGCGTCCCTGAGCCGCTGGCTCGCCGACCGGCGCGGGCTGCCGCGCTTCTACGGCGATTCCGCGATCTTCTACTTCCTCTACACGCGGCACC
>CAYUME010000758.1:0-2911 GCA_964445475.1 uncultured Planctomycetia bacterium | reverse complement strand
TCAGCGCCGCCCGCCGCATCCCCGCCCTCCCCTGGGTCGAGACGGACGACGAGGCCATCGCCCGCGAGGCCTTCGAGCACTTCCGCGCCCGCGGCTTCCGGCAGCTCGCCTTCTGCGGCGACGACCGCTTCAACTGGTCGCGGTGGCGTGAGGCGGCCTTCGCGCGGCTCGCCCGCGAGGCCGGCCTCCCCTGCGCCGTCTGCCCCCCGCGCGGCCGCGGCGCGGACGACGCGGAGGCGGAGGTCGCCCGCATCGGGGACTGGCTCTCCGGCCTGCCCCGCCCCGTCGGCGTGATGGCCTGCTACGACTTCCGCGGCCGCCAGGTTCTCGACGCCTGCCGGCGCCGCCGCGTCCCGGTTCCCGACGCCGTGGCCGTCCTCGGCGTCGACAACGACGACCTGCTCTGCGACCTGGCCGACCCGCCGCTCTCCAGCGTGATCCTCAACCCGCGGCGAACGGGCTACGAGGCCGCGGCGCTGCTCGACCGGATGATGGCGGGGCACCGCGTCGGGCCGGAGGCGCGGCGCATCGCCCCGCTCGGCACCGCCACCCGGCAGTCGACCGACGTCGTGGCGGTCGTGGACCCCGGCGTCGCGGACGCCCTCCGCTTCATCCGCGACCACGCCTGCGAGGGGATCAGCGTCAAGGACGTGCTGCGGGCCTGCCCGCAGTCCCGGCGCCGCCTGGAGCACCTCGTGCGCCGCCTGATCGGCCGGAGCCCGCACGACGAGATCCTGCGGGTGCGCCTGGACGCCGTGAAGCGGCTGCTGGCGGAGACGGACCTGCCGCTGGAGCGGGTCGCGGAACGCGCCGGCTTTCTCCATGCCGAGTACCTCAGTGTCGTCTTCCGCCGGAAGGTCGGCCTGCCGCCCAGCCGTTACCGCGCCCGGCTGCGTCGCGCGGGCGGCGCCGGTCTCCCGCCGCACACCGCCTGACGCGGGAGGCGGGCGGCCCGCCGGCGCGGCCTCTCGAGGCCGGGAAGCCCCCCGTACCGGCCTCCCCCTCCGGTAAATACTCTCAAGTCGTTTGCGCATTCTTTCATGGACGCGGGTCCCCCGGGCGCGGTACCGTTTCCCGGGATCGCGCGATCGCCTCGGTCCCCCCCCGCTCACCGCCTGGAGGTCCCATGGGAGACCACACGCCCTGCTTCTGCCCCCCCGGCGCCTGCGGCGACGCGGCCGCCCTCGGCCGCCGCCGTTTCGTCGGCCTCTCCGGCGCCGCCGCCGCGATGGCCGCCCTCCGCGTCCGGCCCGTCGTCGCCGGCCCCTTCACCCCCGCCGACACCGCCGACCATTGCATCCCCGTCGACAAGCGGCTCGACCCCGCTTGGGTCCGCGCCCTCTTCGCCCGGGGCGAGCGGACCTGGTACGCGGGCGACGACCTCAAGACCATCGGCATGCCCGTCGGCGGCGTCTGCGCCGGCCAGGTCTACCTTGCCGGCGACGGTCGCCTCCTCTACTGGGACATCTTCAACAGGAACCTCGACACCGGCTACGGCCAGGTCAACTACAAGGTCGGGCGCGAGCCGGACGAGCTCGTGCACCGGGCGAGGCTTTTCCGCGAGGCGCCCGTCGACCAGGGCTTCGCCGTCCGCGTCCGGGCGGGCGGTGCGACGCAGGTCCGCACGCTGGACCGGAAGGGCTTCCCCGGCGTCCGGTTCTGCGGCGAGTACCCCGTCGGGGCCGTCGACTACGCCGACCCCGCCTTCCCCGTCGCCGTCACCCTCGAGGCCTTCTCCCCCTTCATCCCGCTCGACGTCGAGGCGTCGACCCTGCCCGCCGTCGTGATGCGATTCACCGTGACGAACGCCGGTGCGGCGGAGGCCGAGGTCTCGATCGCGGGGTGGCTCCAGAACGCCGTCCTCAAGCTCGGCGCGGAGGCGTTCGCGGGGCGCGCGGTGCGGACGAACCGCGTGGTCCGCGAGGGCGGCTTCGCGTCCGTCGTCGGCGACGTCCGGGTGTCGGGCGCCGCCGCCCCCCCCGAGCGACCCCCCGTCCGCTTCGCCGATTTCGAGGGCGCGGACTACGGGGCGTGGACGGCCGAGGGCGAGGCCTTCGGGAAGGGGCCCGCGCGCGGGACCCTGCCGGGCCAGCAGGACGTGGGCGGCTACGAGGGGAAGGGGCTCGTCAACACCTTCCTCGGCGGCGACAGCCCCGTCGGGAGGCTCGTCTCCCCCCCCTTCACGATCGACCGTCCCTGGATCTGCTTCCTCGTCGGCGGCGGATCGCACGAGAAGAAGACCTGCATGAGCCTGGTCGTCGACGGGAAGACGGTCCGCACCGCGACCGGGCGGGACGACGAGCGTCTCCAGCCGCACGCCTGGAACGTGAAGGATCTCCAGGGGAAGCAGGCCCGGATCGAGATCGTCGATGCCGCCTCCGGCCCGTGGGGCCACGTCAACGTCGACCGGATCGAGCTCCGCGACGCCCCGCCTTCCGACGCGGGCGGCGACCTGCCGTCGCGCCCCGACTTCGGCACGATGGCCCTCGCCGTCCTGGGGCGGGAGGGGGCCGAGGCGGCCGCGTCGATCCCCGACGGCGATCCGGCGGCCGTCCTCTTCGCGGAGGCTGGCCTGGCCTCCGACCGCCGGGTCGAGAAACCCCTGGAGGAGATCCTCCGCGGCGCCGTCGGCCGGACCGTGAAGGTCGCCCCCGGCGCGACGCGGACGCTCGACTTCGTCCTGGCGTGGTCCATGCCGAACCTCTACCGGGGGAAGCGCCGCGTCGGCAACGCCTACGCGACGCGGTTCCCCTCGGCGCTGGACGCCGTCCGCCACGTCGCGACGCATCTCGATCGCCTCGCCGGCCAGACCCGCCTCTGGCACGACACCTGGTACGACGCGACGCTGCCGTGGTGGCTGCTCGACCGCGTGCACTCGACGGCGGGGAACCTCGCCACGGCCACCTGCCAG
>CAYUME010000757.1:0-2911 GCA_964445475.1 uncultured Planctomycetia bacterium | reverse complement strand
TCTCGGGCTTCTACGCCTTCCACGGCCTTCTCCTCTGGATCTTCGCGGGCGACCTGCGGCGCTATGCGACCGTCGTCGCGTTCTCGCTCGCCGCCGGCCTCGTCGCCGGTCTCGCGCTGATCGTCGTGGATCTCCGGGCCGGCCTGCCGGGATTCTGGGTCGCGGGGGAGGGGCCGTTCGTCGCGGCCCTGTCCGCGTTCGCGCTGGCGCTGTAGGCTCGGGTCCGCGCCGGGGCGGCCGTCGCGCCGCCCCCCCCGGCCCCGTGACGGCCTTCATCGAAAGGACAGTTGCAGATTCCGGCGGCACGGGTATGATGAGCCGCCATGCGCCACTTCCAGGGACGGATCGCGTTCAACGACCCCTGCGGACCGCGGTGCCGGAAGCTCCGGGTCGCGGTGCCCGACCGCCTGATCCGGTACGCCCCCGGCCAGTTCTTCCACCTCCGGTGCGGGACCGGGACGGATCCTTTGCTGCGCCGGCCGTTCAGCGTCTATGCGGTGGAGACGTGCAACGCGGGGTGGGTCCGCCACCTGGACTTCCTCTACCTCGTCGTGGGCCACGGCACGCGGACGCTGGCGCACCGGGCCGCGGGCGAGATGCTGGACCTGCTCGGCCCGCTCGGGAAGGGCTTCCATCCCCCGGCGGGGCCGGCGCGCCACGTGATGGTCGCCGGCGGCGTCGGGATCGCGCCGTTCTACGATCTGGCGCAGCACCTGCGGAAGGCGGATCCGGGACCCGCGTCCCGCCCTCTCCTGCTCTTCGGCTCCCGCACGAAGGACGAGCTGTACGCCCTCGACGAGCTTCGACAGCTGGACCTCGAGATCCGGCTGGCGACGGACGACGGCTCGGCGGGACACAAGGGGTTCGTGACGGACCTGCTGGCCCGCCGTCTCGAGGAGGCCCCCGCGACCGGGGGCCGGGAAGGGGGGGCCGGCGGTCCCGTGCAGGTTTACGCGTGCGGCCCGGAGCTGATGCTCGACACGGTGGCGGCGATCGCGCGGTCGCGCGGGGTGCCCGCCCAGCTCTCGCTCGCCCGCCGGATGGGGTGCGGGCTGGGGGCGTGCGGGGCCTGCGTCTGCAAGGTGCGGGCGCCGGAGGCGCCCGAGGGGTGGGACTACATCCGGATCTGCCGCGAGGGGCCGGTCGTGGACGCGGAGCGGCTGGTCCCGTGAAGAGGCCTGTCCGCGCGCCCCCGTCCTTTGGTCAAACGAGGAGCCGGCGTTTCCCGGCAGCCGTTCGTCGTCCCCCAGCGGAGGCAGCCGAGGCCCCTATGCGCGAGACCATTGCCGCGATCCTGGCCGAGCTCGGCCGGATGCTCGAGAACGTGCCGGAGCGGACCACGGACCGGTTCGTGGAGATGATCCTGCGGGCATCGCGGGTCTTCGTGACCGGTCAGGGCCGGAGCGGCCTGATGGTGAAGGCTTTCGCGCAGCGGCTCATCCAGATGGGGATCGAGACGCACGCCTCGGAGGAGATCACGACGCCGGCGATCGCGCGGGGGGACCTGCTGGTCGTCTGCTCGGGGACGGGGGAGACGCCGATCAACCTCCTGCGGGCGCGGATCGCGAAGCGGGTGGGGGCGGTGCTGGTGGTGGTCGCCGCGCGGCCCCGCTCGACCCTCGCCCGGATGGCCCGCCTGCGCATCATCCTCGGGGCGCGCGTCGGCCGCGAGGCCTCGTGGCACGCCACCCGGTCGATCCAGCCGATCCGGTCCCTCTTCGAGCAGGCCCTGCTCATCTACCTCGACGCGGTCGTGCTGACCCTCATGCGACGGCGCCGCGTCCTGCAGGCCCGCATGGAACGGCGGCACGCGAACCTCGACTGAAAGACGGCGGCGCCACGCCCGGGGCGGTCGGCCGGTGCGCGGCGCCGGGTCAGAGGGTGTCGTCGATGGGGTAGACCGGCCCCCCGTACGGCTGCGCCGACCGGTCCTTCTCCTTCCGCCGCTTCTCCTCGGGCTTCTTGGCCTCCTTGAGGATGATCCCCGCCAGGTTGATGTCGAAGTGCAGGGAGACGTCCGTTCCGACGATGTCCTGGATGCGGAGCCGGAGGACCTCCTGCAGGCGCCGCGTGGTCTCCTTCACCACCGTTCCCTCCCAGGCCGTGTAGTCGGCCCGGATCCGGATGGCGCCGGGCTTGCCGGAGCGGCGGCGGAGACTGACCCGGATGTCCCGGATGTCGGGGAGGGCGCAGGCGGTGCGGGCGAGGGACTGCTCGACGGCCGAGATGGAGACGGAGACGCGCCCGCCGTCGATGGGGGTCTCGATCGTCCGGTCCCGCATGAGGTGGACGGTGAAGACGAGCATCAGGGCGTTGGCCGCCATGACGCCGGCGGCGATGGCGAGGACGGCGGTGCGGATCCCGGCCCAGGGGACGCTGGGGTCGGCCTGGAGGATCTCGAGGGGGTCGATGCGCCCCACCGCCCAGAGGACGAGGAGGGCCGTCGCGGCCAGGCCGATCATCGCGTCCAGCAGGAGCACCACGGTCCGGTAGGTCTTCATTTGCAGAACATCGTCTCCACGAAGGTCGTGTCCACGTCGCCCTGGATGAACTGCTGGTCGGCAAAGATGCGGCGGTGGAGCGGGATGTTCGTGCGGACCCCCTCCACGAGGAACTCGTCGAGGGCGCGCCGCATGGCGACGATCGCCTCGGGGCGGGTCCGGCGGTGGACGATGAGCTTGGCGATCATCGAGTCGTAGTAGGGCGAGACCTCGTAGCCGGCGTAGCAGTGGGAGTCGAAGCGGACGCCGGGGCCGCCGGGCGGGCAGAAGGCGGTGATCCGGCCGGGGCAGGGGCGGAAGCCGTCGGTGGCGTCCTCCGCGTTGATCCGGCACTCGATGGCGGATCCGCTGAACCGGACGTCCCGCTGGGCGAACGGAAGCTCGAAGAGGCGGGCCGAGGGGCGGCAGAT
>CAYUME010000756.1:0-2918 GCA_964445475.1 uncultured Planctomycetia bacterium | reverse complement strand
TGCCACATCCACGGGGCCGGCGCCAGCGGCGTCTGCTTCGTCGGCGATCCCGCCTCCGTGCGCAACCCGCTCTTCGAGTACAACCAGCGGCTCTCCTTCGCCGACATCGACAGGACGCCGGGCCCGAAATCCGACGCCTATCCCGCCGGCTGCGCCGTGGACGATTGCCTCATCCACCACGTCGGCGTCGTCGAAAAGCAGGCCACCGGCGTGCAGATCTCCATGGCCAGGGCCATCACCCTCCGCCACTGTTCGATCTACGACGTCGGGCGCGCCGGCATCAACATCAGCGAGGGCACATTCGGAGGCCACGTGATCGAGTCCTGCGACGTCTTCGACACCGTCAAGGAGACCGGCGACCACGGCAGCTTCAACTCCTGGGGCCGCGACCGATTCTGGGGCCTCAAGGGCGCCCCCCCGGACGAGCTCCCCCGCCTCGCCCTCCTCGACGCGGAGAAGACGGTCATCCGCAACAGCCGCTGGCGCTGCGACCACGGCTGGGACGTCGACCTCGACGACGGCTCCTCGCACTACGAGATCACCTGCAACCTCTTCCTCAAGGGCGGCCTCAAGCTCCGGGAGGGCTTCCACCGGACGGTCCGCAACAACATCGCCGTCAACAACTCCCTCCACCCCCACGTCTGGTACGACAACAGCCTGGACGTCGTGACCGGCAACATCTGGATGGGCGCCTACCGGCCGGCCGGCGGCATGCCGAAGGGGACCTGGGGGAAGGAGATCGACCGCAACCTCTTCGCCACCTCCGACGGGGACCGCACGCGGTTCGCCGCCAACGGCTGCGACGCGAACTCCCTCGCCGGAGACCCGATGTTCGTGGATCCCGCGAAAGGCGACTTCCGGGTCCAGGACGGATCCCCCGCCCTGAAGCTCGGATTCCAGAACTTCCCGATGGACCAGTTCGGAGTGCTCAAACCGGAGCTCCGGAAGATCGCACGCACTCCGGAGATCCCCCCCCTGGCGTCCGCCGGTGGCGCCGGTCGCCAGCCCGTCGAGCAGCCGGCGAAGGCGGCCCCGCGTGCCGAGATCTGGCAGCAGGCAACGATCAAGGCCCTCGAGGGCGAGGAGTTCTCCGCCTTCGGCGTCAGCCGCGAGAGCGGCGGCGTCCACCTCGTGGACGTTCCGGCAGGCTCGACCGCCGCCCGCGCCGGCCTCCGGACCGGCGACCTCGTCCAGAGCCTCAACGGCCGGCCGGTGCGCGCCGTCGCCGATCTCCTGCGCCACCCGGACGCGGCCGCCGGCCGCCCTCTCGAGATCGCGATCGTCCGACAGCAGCAGCCGCAGACCGCCCGCCTCGAGACCTACGTCTCCGTCTCGACGGAGACCTCGCCCGACGGCGCCTTCAGGACGCTGGCGGTCGCACCCGCTGACCGGGCGATCCCCGTCCGCGCCGTCACCACGCGGCCCGCCACGAACAACGAGCCGCCCCCGACCCTGTGCGACGGGAGGCTGGCCGCCAACTACGGGCCCGTCTTCGGCAACGGCGACTTTGCCGGCCTCTACAAGATCGACCTCGGGACCCCTCGCCTCGTCGCGTCCGTCACCACGTGGACCTACAACCAGAACGGAAACCGCGGCCCGCAGCGCTACACCCTCTACGGCAGCGACGCGGCGGATGACCCGGGCTGGGACGTCGGCAATCGGAAGGCGTTCGTCCCGATCGCGGACGTGGACACGACCGGCGGCGCGACCGGCACCTACCAGGCCGCCCGCGTCCGCCTCAGCACGGACGGCCCCCTCGGGTCATTCCGCTGGCTCGTCTGGGCCGCGCACCCCCTCAACGCCGTCGGGGAACACTCCGCGTTCCAGGAAATCCAGGTCATCGAGGCGAGGATCCCGAAATGAGGCGCCCTCCCGCCCTCGCCGCGGCGCTCGTCGGCCTCCTCGCCGCCGCCGCCTCCCGTCCGGTCTCCGCCGCCCCCGACGTCCGCGTCGAGATCGACTGGCCCGCCTTCCTCGGCCGCCACGACCTCGCCTGGGAGTCCCTCCCGAAGGCCTGGCACGAGGCGGCCTTCCTCGGGAACGGCCTGATCGGCGCGACGATCTACTCGGAAGGCGACAACGCCCTGCAGTGGGACGTGGGGCGGTCGGACGTGACGGACCGCGGAAGCCGCCTCGCCATCGGGCGCTTCGCGCTCCTCCCCGACGGCGCCGCCCCCGCCGGCACGATGCGACTCGACCTCTGGAACGCCGAGGCGCGCGGCGTCCTCCGCACCGGCGCCGCCGAGGTCGCCTGGCGCTCCTTCACGCACGCGGATCGCCCCGTGACCGTGATCGAGCTGGAGGATCGCAAGGGAGGCCCCGCGCGCATCGCCTACCAGCCCCTCCCCGCCATCCCCGCCCGCGACGAGTTCAAGAAGACCCCCATCCCCCCCGACAAGGCCAATCCGCCGCCGCAGTCGGGGAAGACGGGCGACGTCGACTGGTGCCTCCAGTCCTTCAAGGCCGGCGGCGGTTACGTCGCGGCCTGGGGCGAGCGCGCGTCCGGCGGGAAGCGGCTCGTCGCCTGGACGGTCGACTACGCCGCGACGGGCGCGCCGACTCCCGACCGCGCGATCGCCGACGTCTCGGCCGCGCTCCGGGAGGGGACCGAGGCCCTGGAGCGCTCCCACCGCGCCTGGTGGCACGCCTTCTGGCCCCGCGGCGGATTCCTCTCCGTCCCCGACACGCGGATGGAAGGCTTCTGCTGGATCCAGATCTACAAGCTCGCCTCCGGCACGCGCGCCGACCGCCCGGCCCTCGACCTCATGGGGCCCTGGTTCCGCCGCACCCCCTGGCCGATGATCTGGTGGAACCTCAACATCCAGCTCACCTACTGGCCGGTCTACGCCTCGAACCGGCTCGAGCTCGGCGAGTCCCTCACGCGCATGCTCGACGCCGGGAAGGAGAACCTGATCGCC
>CAYUME010000755.1:0-2924 GCA_964445475.1 uncultured Planctomycetia bacterium | reverse complement strand
TTCTCGACAAACGACCGCTTTTCGCTATCATGAGCGTGCTCTGCCGTTCCCTTTCCTCTTTATTGTGCGGAGTCGTTTATGCCGACCGGGAAGGTCAAGAAGGTGGTGGCGGATCGTGGCTTCGGGTTCATCGCGGCGGACGATGGGAAGGAGTATTTCTTCCATCGCACCTCCACGCAGGGCGGGGTGTTCGACAGCCTGCGCGGCGGGGAATCCGTCGAGTTCGAGACCACGCAAGGCCCCAAGGGCCCGCGCGCCGAGAACGTCCGGCTGGTCCAGTAAGCGCCGGTTGCGTCGTCGCAAGGATTCGTGCCGCAGACGGGTCAAATCCGGCATCGACCCCGTTTGGCCTGCCGTGTGAATCCCCCCGGGTCGTCCCCGCGGGCGAGTCCCGCCCGCGCGGGGGGGTGTTGTGATTCGCCCGCATCTCATCCGCCCGACATCATCTCCCGAAGGGCCTGCAGGCTCGTGCGCGCCGCCTCGAGATGCCTCCGGACGTCTTCCCGCTTCTTCGTGTCCCCGCCGATCAGCGCTTCCGCGTCAGTGAAAAACGCCGTGACCGATTCCGTGTAACGCGTCGCCGGCTCCACGGCCTGGTCGGGACCGACCGGGAGCAGGGCTCCCAACCCGTCGCGCAGGTGCGAGACCACCTGCGCGCGGAGCGCGGCAACCTCCCCCGGCGTCCCGGAAGGGGGATTCCCCTGCAACGCCCGCATCGCCGGCTCCAGGCGCCCGAAATCCTCGACGATGGGTCCGAGGTGCTCGCGCACCAGCGCGGAATCGACCGGCAGCAGGAACCCCAGGAGGTTGAGCGCCCCCTCGAAGATCGCCCGGAACGCCTTCTCCTGCTCCTCGACCTCGCGCGGCACCTCCGCGGCGCGGGCCTCGACCGCCCGCGTGCACTCGGCGATCAGCGACACCAGTCGCTCCGACAGGTCCTGAATCCGGTATTTCCCCTGCGTCTCCGTCCATATGACATTGAACTCCTGGCGCCTTTCATTCCGGGACCGGATCGGCTCGACCTGGGCCCGCACCGTGTCGGCGAAGCCCTTCCAGGCGGCCGCCGCCGGCTCCCGGAGCGCCTCCCGGAACCGGGCGCTCAGCTCCTTTTGGAGCGCGGCCAGGCGGTCGATGTCCGCCTTCACCTCCGCCCGGATCGACGCGCGCTCCTGCTCCAGGTCTTCCTGGGTCCCGTTGACCAGGTCGACGGTCCACTCCAGCGGGTCCCGGTCTTCCGGGCTCGCGCCGCGAAGACCGGCCGGTTGGTCTGCCCACCGCAGCAGGGCCCGGACCCGGTAGGTACCCGGGTAGGGCACCCGGCTGAGGATCCAGAGCCTTGCGTCGAAGCGCCCCCCGTCCAGAATCCGGTCGGTCTCGTCAAGCAGGTAGAGATCGGGGGGAGGCGGCGGACGGTCCGCCCGGGAAAAAATCGCGCTGGCGGGCTTCACGTAATAGACCCCCAGCTTGAGGACGGCCTTGTCCGGCAGATCGGAGGTCCCGTCGACGTGCACGTAGTGGGCGTCGTCCAGCCGGTCGAAGCGGGCTTCCAGCGTGCACCGGAAGGAAGGAGGGGGGGAGGGGGCGGCTTCGGCGCAAGCGCACCCGGTCGGGAGCCCCAGCGCGCCCCCCGTCAGGCACCCCCATGCCGCTGCGCCCCGAAGCCACCCGTTCATGCGAATTCGCGGCCCCGTGGGAGAAGAACGATGCCCGTCCGCGCTCCGACCGTCGTCATGTATTTTATTGTAATGCTGCCGCGAGGCATGGTAAAGGAAATCACCGGGAGGATCCGGCCGCGCGCGCCGGCCGCCGATCCGCCCCGCGCCCCGTCGGGGCGGGGACCGCGCCGGACGACCCCCTAGACAAACGCAATGCCCTCCAGACGGTTCACCCGCAGCGCCTTCGAGGAGCTCGTTCGCCGCGCACTCGGGGAGATCCCCCCCCGGTTCCGGGCCCGCCTGGACAACGTGACCGTCGAGATCCAGGACCGCCCGCAGCTCCGGCTCCTCCGGCAACTGGGCATGAGCGAGGAAGAGACCCTCTACGGCTATTACGAGGGGACCCCCTTGACGGAGCGGGGCCCCGAGGATGAGCCGCTCTATTCCGACCGGATCCTCATCTTCCGGGACCCGCTCGAGGAGGATTTCGGCGACGACGCGGACGAGATCGTCCGCCAGATCCGGATCACCGTCCTCCACGAGATCGGCCATCATTTCGGCCTTGAAGACGCGGACATGGACCACCTGGAAGAACAGCCATGAAGCTCAAGCAGCGGCCCGAGGATTTCGTCGTGACCGAGCGGACCCGATACACGGCCGATCCGCGCGGCCGGTTCGCGCTCTACCGGGTCCGCAAGCGGGGTCTGGCCACGCTGGAGGTGGTGGAGATCCTCGCCCGGATGTGGCGGCTCCCCAAGCAGGGCATCGGATTCGGCGGGCTGAAGGACAAGTACGGGGCCACGGAACAGGTCTTCAGCATCGATGGCGGCCCGCCCCGGGGGCTCCGTCAGGCCCGCCTCACCCTGGAGTACCTCGGACGCAGCCGGGACCCGATCCGGCGCGAATCCTTCACGGGAAACGAGTTCGTGATCGTCGTCCGGGACCTCGCTCCCGACGAGACGACGCGCCTCCGAGACCGGATCGGGGACGTCGTGCGCGGCGGGGTCCCCAATTATTTCGACACGCAGCGCTTCGGCTCCGCCCGCGGGTCCGGGGAATTCGCCGTGAAGCGCCTCCTCCTCGGCGACAACGAGGGCGCGCTCCGCCTCGCCCTGGCCATCCCCACCCAGGAGGACCGGCGCCGGCAGCGCGAGATCCGGCAGATCCTCGACCGACACTGGGGAGACTGGGCGGCCTGCCACCGCGCCCTGCCGAAATGCTCCGAGCGGAGCATCGTCACGTACCTCGAGGCCCACCCCGCCGGATTCC
>CAYUME010000754.1:0-2931 GCA_964445475.1 uncultured Planctomycetia bacterium | reverse complement strand
ACGGAAGATCGCACGTGCCGGTGCAGAGAGTAGAGGCGAGGGCGAGAGGCGAGCCGAGAGAAGAGAGATTAGAGGCCAGAGGCGAGAAGACCCCGATGGGGGCTTTACTCGCTTCCGGGTCTGGCCTCTCACATCGGCTCACTCGCGGCTCCTCGGCCACGCGTCTACTCTCTGATCTCTTCACTCGCCTCTCGCCCTACTCTCTAATCTCTTCAAAGCCCTTTCCGGCCCAGAGCGTTTTCCGGATGCAAGTCGTGATAGCGGCCCGCCTGCGGCGGAATCGGCCGGCGATTTTCCGGCGGGGGGTGGACATGGGCGGGTGTGGCATAGGGACGGCGTGGGATCGGCATGTGCAAACGTCGCGAAAGGGGGGGGGCGTGGAGCTCGTACTCGGGGTGGGAGAGCCGTTTGGCGCATGCATCACAGGTTAACCTGCATATGCGGGGCCTGCCGTGACAGAGTGCCCTTCTCGTGCTTCGTGCTTGTGATAGCTGCGCGTGTTTGCGCTTGCGTCCAGTACTCGTGATGCGTTCTCGTACTCCGACGCGTCCTCGGCCGCACGAAGCTCGACGTCTCCTGCATGGCCCTCGGCACCGGCTCCTTCGGCAACGCCGAGGACGTCTCCCTCGAGGAGTCCGTCGCGATCGTCAACCTCGCGATCGACCTCGGCGTCACCTTCATCGACACCGCGCCGCTCTACAAGAAGGCGGAGGAGGCCGTCGGCCGCGCCCTCGGGCCGCGCCGGAAGGAGGTCGTCCTCGCCACCAAGGTCTGGGCCGACACGGTCGCCGAGGCGGAGGCGTCGCTGGCGAATTCCTTCGAGGTCCTGAAGACCGACGTCGTCGACATCCTCTACCTGCACAGCCTCGGCAACCGGAGCGACGACGCGGTGCGGCCCGACGGCCCGCTCCTCGCGTGGCTCGCCGGCCGGCGGAAGGCCGGCGCCTGCCGCTTCATCGGCGTCTCCGGCCACAACCGGCCGGACCGCTTCGTTCCGCTGATCGAGACGGGCGAGGTCGACGTCGCGATGATGAACATGAACTACCAGAACGCGGCGATCGTGCGGCGGTTCACGCCGCTGACGGAGGCGGAGCGGGCCTCGACGCTGGCGCTCGGGAAGGAGCTGGCTGCCGCGTGGGGACCTCACTACGGGCCGGTGGGCGAGTAGCGACGGGACGAGCCGCCAAGGACGCCACGGGCACAGGAAGGACGCCAAGAACGAAGCCGGCCTTCGGACCGTCCTGTTCCCGTCGTCGCACGAGTCCTCGGCCGTCCCTTACGAACGCTCAACACCGATCGCAGGAGCATCCTTCTCCCCTCACCCCCTCGATCCCCTCGCGCACGAGCCACGGCACCATGAGCAGTGCCGCGGCGGGGTCCGCCCACCACCAGCCGGCCAGGGCGTTGGCGCCCAGCCCGACCAGCAGCGTGAAGGAAAGGAACGCGCACGCGAGCGTCTCCTTCGCCTCCGCGCGCAGCGCCGCGCTCCCCACCCGCGCCGCCGCCCGCAGCTTCCCCCACGCCAGGCCCGGCATGATCACGAGCGAGGCCGCCGCCAGCGCGATCCCCGCCAGCGTCTCCGTCGGCGGGTCCCGCCGCCAGAGCGTCCAGGCCGCCTCCGCCGAGACGTAGAGGGCCAGCAGGAGGAAGGTGACGCCGACGAACCGGCCGACCCGCCGCTCCGCCCGCTCCACCGCCGCCGGCGGAGCCCCCTGCGCCTCCACCCGCAGCCGCCAGAAGAGCGCCATCGCGGCCGCGAACTCGATGACGCTGTCGAGCCCGAACCCGAGCAGGGCGATGCTCCCCGCCTCCGCCCCCGCCCAGAGGGCGACGACGGCCTCGACGACGTTGTAGGCGGCGGTCGCCGCGACGAGCCGCCGCCCGATCCGCGCCCAGCGGGGGCGGTCGGCGTCGTCGGGTGCCGGGGGGGCGGGAGGATGCGCCATGCGGGTTCGGGAAGCCTGCTAACCGGGGGATACGGAGCACCCGGAGCGGAAGACGGAGGAGGCGCCTCGGTGCTTCGTCGTGCTCTCCGCGGGCTTCGTGGCCTGACCGTACGCGCCCGCCGCGGCGCTACACCCGCTTCAGGTCGAGCAGCGTGATGTCGTCCGACTGCGACGCCTTCGCCCGGTGGGCGGCCAGGGCGATGAGCGTCGCGCTCACCACCTGCTTCGACGTGTCGGCGGCCGTGCGCGTGACGAGGTCGAGGAAGGCCTTCTCGCCGAACTCGACGTCCTTCGCGTTGAGCGCCTCCACCACCCCGTCGGTGTAGAAGACGATCCGCCCGCCGGGCAGGAGGGAGACCCGGTCCTCTCTCAGCATCGGGTCGAACCGCGCCGGGTCGGCGATGCCGAGCGGCATGCCGCCGGGCGACATCATCCGCGTCTTGGCCCCGTACGGCTCGCAGAGGACCGGCGGGTTGTGCCCCGCGTTGACCACCGTCAGCTCCCCGTTCGGGACGTGCAGGCACCCGTAGACGAGCGAGACGAACATCCCGCGCTTCATGTCCGGGCGGATCAGGCGGTTGACCGCCGCCACCGTCTCGCGGGGGGAGGCCAGGCCGGGGGCGGAGAGCCGGAAGGCGCTCCGCACCATCACCATCACCATCGCGCCGGAGAACCCCTTTCCGGAGACGTCCCCCACGACGAACCCGAGGCCGGGCCGCCCGGCGTACCGCCGCTGCGCGACCGCGGTCATCCCCGGCGACAGGTCCACGCCCAGGACCCGCCCGGCCGGAGCTACGCGCAGGTGGAGGTCCGCCGCGACCTTGCCCGTCCCGCTCGCGACGTCCAGCGCGGAGCCGCCCGGCACGAGCCCTGACCGCTCGACGAGCCGCCGGCGCCAGCGCGGCTCCTGGAACGCGGAGATCAGGAGGTTCATGACGTCGTACCGCGACGCGATCCGGTCGAACATGACGCGGACCTCGGGCGG
>CAYUME010000753.1:0-2934 GCA_964445475.1 uncultured Planctomycetia bacterium | reverse complement strand
CGCCGCTGAACTCGTGGGGGTAGCGGTTGACGTGCTCGGGGGCGAGGCCGACCTGATCGAGCAGCTCCGCGACACGCGCCTGCCGCTCCGACCGGCTTCCCATCCGGTGGACGGCGAGTCCCTCGCCGACGATGGCCCCGACGGTCATGCGCGGGTTGAGCGAGCCGTACGGGTCCTGGAAGATGATCTGCATCTCGCGGCGGAGGGCGCGGAGCACGGCGCCCTTCAGGCCGGAGGTCGACTGCCCCTCGAAGAGGACGTCGCCGCCGGTCGGCTCGATGAGGCGCAGGATCGTCCGCCCGCAGGTTGTCTTCCCGCACCCGCTCTCGCCCACCAGCCCCAGGGTCTCGCCGCGGCCGACCGTGAACGAGACGTCGTCCACGGCCTTGACCCAGCCGGCGGTGCGGCCGAACAGCCCTTTGCGGACCGGGAAGTACTTTTTCAGGTTCCGGACGTCCAGCAGCGGGTCGTTGTCCACGTTCTCCCTCGCTAGCGAGCGGCCATCCGGTGCATCCCCTTGGCGTCCGGGCGGCTCAGGCCGGCTGTCGGACGAGCTGGTCCGCGAAATGGCACGCCACCGTATGTCCCGGCGACAATTCCCGCAACGCCGGCTCCTCCCGTCTGCAGCGGTCCTGCACGTAGGGGCATCGCGGGTGGAACTTGCAGCCCGGGGGGAAGGCCAGGGGGTTGGGAACGACGCCCGGGATGGGCGCGAGCGGCTGCCCCTTCGCGAGGCCCAGCTTCGGCTTCGACGTGAAAAGGCCGAGCGTATAGGGGTGTCGCGGGTTGGCGAAGAGCTCCCGCACGTCAGCGTACTCGGCCGTCTTCGAGGCGTACATGACCGCGACGTGGTCGGCCGTCTCGGCCACGACGCCGAGGTCGTGCGTGATCAGGAGGATCGACATCCCGACCTCGCGCTGGAGCTCGAGGAGGAGGTCGAGGATCTGGGCCTGGATGGTGACGTCGAGCGCGGTGGTCGGCTCGTCGGCGATCAGGAGGCGCGGGCGGCAGGCGAGGGCCATGGCGATCATGACGCGCTGGCGCATGCCGCCGGAGAGCTGGTGGGGGTACTCGTCGACGCGCGCCTCGGGGGAGGGGATCTTGACCTGGCGGAAAAGGTCGATCGTGCGGGCGCGGGCCTCGGCCTTCGGGAGCCGCTGGTGGAGGATCAGGGCCTCCGCGACCTGGTCCCCGGCGGTGAAGACCGGGTTGAGGGAGGTCATCGGCTCCTGGAAGATCATGGAGATGCGGTTGCCGCGGATGCGGCGCATCTCCGGCTCGGGGAGCGCCAGGAGGTCGGTCCCTTCGAAGGTGATGCGGCCGCCGGCGATGCGCCCCGGGGGGGTGATGAGGCGGAGGATGGAGAGGGCCGTGACGGACTTGCCGCAGCCGCTCTCGCCGACGAGGCCGAGGGTCTTGCCGCGGCCGAGGGCGAAGGAGACCCCGTCGACGGCGCGCACGAGGCCGTCGTCGGTCGCGAATTCCGTTTTCAGGTCCTCCACCCGGAGGAGGGCGTCGTCCATGTCGTCACCGCCCCTTGCGCTCGTGTACGCCCATTCGGCTTGATGCCGGCCGGGATCCTATCACAAACGAGCAAGTCCGGAACAGACTCCTTGTTCCGTTAGACCTTCAGCCTCGGGTCGACCGCGTCCCGGATCCCGTCGCCGACGAGGTTGTAGCAGGTGACGGCGACGAAGATCGCCGCGCCGGGGATCACCAGCGTCCACCACTCCTTCTGCCCGTGGGCGGTGAAGAGGATCTGCCCCCAGCTGGTGGCCGGCTCCTGCACGCCGAAGCCGAGGAAGCTGAGGCCGCTCTCGAGCAGCATGGCGCTGGCGATCCCGAAGCTCGCGGCCACGAGGACGGGGGCGAGGGAGTTCGGCAGGAGGTGCCGGAACATGATGCGCCCCTCGCGGGCGCCCAGCGCCATGGCGGCGGTCACGTAATCCTGATTCTGCAGCCGCAGGAACTCGCCGCGCTGCAGGCGCGCGATGCCCATCCAGCCGAAGAGCCCGAGCACCAGCATCACGTAGTAGATGCTGGGGGGGAGGAAGGCGACGACGGCCAGGATGAGAAAGAAGCGCGGGAAGCAGATCATCCACTCGATGAGACGGGAGATCGCGATGTCGACCCAGCCGCCGTAGAAGCCGGCGAGCGCGCCGAGGAGGACCCCGAGGACGACGGCGATCGCGGTCGAGAGGAAGCCGATGGAGAGCGAGATCCGCGAGCCCCAGAGCATGCGGGCCAGCAGGTCGCGCCCCATGAAGTCCGTGCCGAGGGGGTGGATACGGCACGGGGGCATGCGACGCTCGGAGGCCTCCTCGGGGACTTCGTCGTAGCGATACCGGTGCGGCGGCCAGACGGCGCCCTCCACGACGATCGATCCGTCCCGGATCCCCGACTTGTAGGAGACGGTGCTGAACCGGGGGTGGTGCAGGGCCAGGAAGAACAGGGCCAGGGCCGCGGCCGGCAGGACCGCGATCGACGCCTGGATCCAGAGGCGGCGACCGCCCGGCCGGAGGCGGCGCAGCCCGGCCCAGGCCAGGGGGCCGAAGGCGAGGAGGGAGAGGAGCGTCGCCGTGATGAAGAAGACGTCGAGGGCGTTCAGGGAGTCGAAGAGCGGGAATCGCCACGCCGGCACCTGTTTCACGCGGTCCGGATCGAAAGCGGCCTTGAAGGCGGCCAGGGCGGCGTCCAGCGGGGGGGTGCGCCCCCCGGCGGAGAAGAGGTAGTCTCCCGCCGTCGCCTCCCGGAACCGGGCCGCTACGGCGGCGGCCTGGGGGCGGAGGGCGGGGTCCACCTGGTCCGCCATCTCGTCGATCTTGACCTCCAGTCCCGTCAGGATGTCCCGGAGCCGGTCCTGGTAGAGGGCGGGGAGGCTGTCGAGGATGCGTCGCGTCGCGGCGTCGAACGCGGCCGCCTCCGACGCCGCCA
>CAYUME010000752.1:2632-2938 GCA_964445475.1 uncultured Planctomycetia bacterium | reverse complement strand
AGAAAAAGTTCAAGGACATCTCGGGACTGCTCAAGCCGGACCCGCGCTACCGCGACCGGGTGGTCGGGAAGTTCATCAACTGCCTGATGCGGGACGGCAAGAAGACGGTCGCGCAGCAGATCTTCTACGGCGCCCTCAACGAGATCCAGCGGAAGGTCACCGGCGTGGACCCGACGCGCGAGCTGATCGAGCTGATCAGGACGCAGCGGGCTTTCGAGATGAACAGCAACTCGATCCGCGCGGCGGACGAGACGCTCGGGAGCGTGGCGCAGCTCCGCCGCTAGGACGCACTGACCGGAGGTCGGT
>CAYUME010000752.1:0-2622 GCA_964445475.1 uncultured Planctomycetia bacterium | reverse complement strand
TGGCCAATCTCCGGCCGCACGTCGAGGTCCGGTCGAAGCGCGTCGGCGGCGCCACCTACCAGGTCCCGATGGAGGTCCCTCAGCGGCGCCAGATGAGCCTTTCGTTCCGGTGGCTCCTCGAGGCCTCCCGGAAGAAGAAGGGTCGCCCCATGCACCTCCGCCTGGCCGAGGAGATCGCGGCCGCCTACAAGGGAGAGGGCGAGGCCATGGCCATGCGCGAGAACGTCCACAAGATGGCCGAGGCGAACAAGGCGTTCGCCCACTTCGCCTGGTGATTCCCGTCCCGGCGGGGGCGCGCCGGACAGCGGGATCGTGCCGAAGGACGGCGGACGGGATCCCAGGCGCCGCCACCAACGCAACCGCCGGAGTTGCGGCGCTTTTCTTTTGAGGCGTCCCGGCGGACCCGAAGCGCACATGGACATCGCCCGCATCCGGAACCTCGGCGTGATCGCGCACATCGACGCCGGGAAGACCACCACCACGGAGCGCATCCTCTATTACACGCGCCGCATCCACAAGGTCGGCAACGTCGACGACGGCAACACGACCACCGACTGGTACATCCTCGAGCAGAAGCGCGGCATCACGATCTTCAGCGCCGCCGTGACCTGCGACTGGAAGGACATCCGGATCCACCTGATCGACACCCCGGGGCACGTCGACTTCACGGCCGAGGTCGAGCGGTCCCTTCGCGTCCTGGCCGGGGCGGTCGTCGTCATCGACGCCGTGCACGGCGTCGAGGCCCAGTCCGAGACGGTCTGGCGCCAGGCCGACCGCTACGGGATCCCGCGCCTGGTCTACGTGAACAAGATGGACCGTCCCGGCGCCCATTTCGACCGGTCGCTGGCCTCCATCCAGCGCAAGCTCGGCGGGGTCGCCGTGCCGCTGGCCATCCCGCTCGGGAGCGAGGCCGAGTTCGCCGGCGTGATCGACGTGATCCGCGGACGGACGATCGTCTTCGAAGGGGAGGAGGGCGAGCGCGTCGTGGAGGCGGAGATCCCGGACGGACCGCTCCGGGACCAGCGGAGGGCCGCCTACGACCGCTGCCTGGAGCTCGCCGCCGAATACGACGAGGAGGCGACCGAACGCTACCTGGCCGGCGACGTCGTGCCGGAGGACGTCCTCCGCCGCGCGATCCGCTCGGGGACGCTGGCGGGGAAGATCTTTCCCGCATTCTGCGGCAGCTCCCTTCACAACCAAGGGGTCCAGCCCGTCCTGGACGCGGTGGGGGACTTCCTGCCCTCCCCGGCGGATCGTCCCGTCGTGGAGGGGGTCGATCCGGAAAAGCCGGAGAAGTCGGTCAAGCGGGACCTCCGATCCGACCGGGGACTCAGCGCCCTGGTCTTCAAGACGGAGACGGACCGGTTCGGGGAGCTGACCTATGTCCGTATCTACAGCGGGCGCCTCAAGGCCGGGGATGCCCTGTACAACCCGCGGATCGACAAGTCGGAGCGGTCGACGCGCCTCTTCCGCATGTTCGCGCACGACCGGGAGCCGATCGAGGCCGCGGGCCCCGGAGAGATCGTCGCCGTTCTCGGCCTGAAGGCCACCGTCACGGGGGACACCTTGTGCGACCGGAAGTACCCGATCGTCCTCGGCCGCATGCGGTTCCCCGAGCCGGTCGTGACGGTGGCCGTCGAGCCGAAGAGCAGCGCGGACAAGGACAAGCTCGAGGAGGCGCTCCGACGGCTGTCGAAGGATGACCCGACGTTCCGCGTGACCGCCGATCCCGAGACGGGACAGACGCTGATGCATTGCATGGGGGAGCTGCACGCGGAGATCCTGCTCTACCGGATCGCCTCGGACTTCAACGTGCAGGCCAACGTCGGGGAGCCGCGCGTCGCCTACAAGGAGACCCTGGGCGCCGCCGCCACGGGCGACGGCCGCTGCGAGCGGCAGATCGGCGGACGGTCCCACTTCGGCCACGTGGTCGTCCGCGTCGAGCCGAACCCGTCTCAAGCGGCGGTGGTCATCGAGAACCGTCTGCCGTCGGGGCTCGTCCCGCGCGAGTTCGTGCCCGCCATCCTCGAGGGGCTGAAGACGGCGGCCTCGGTCGGCCCCCTGGCCGCCTTTCCCCTCGTCTACACCCGCGTGTCGCTGGTCGGAGGATCGTCGCATCCGACCGACGGCACCGAAGTCGGCTCCCTCCAGGCCGCCGATCTCGCCTTCCGGGATGCCGCGAACAAGGCGGGCGGCTCCCTGCTCGAGCCGGTGATGCGCTTCGAGGTGGTGGTGCCGGAGGCCTTCCTGGGGGATGTCCTGAACGACCTGAACCGCCGGCGCGCGGAGATCGGCGAGGTGGAGATGGAGGAGGGGGTCCGGACCATCCAGGGGACGGTCCCGATCGCCCAGATGTTCGGCTACGCGTCGTCCCTTCGCTCGATGACGCAGGGGCGCGGCGCCTTCTCGCTGGAGCCGCACGACTACCGCGCCGTGGAGGAATCGGTGCGGAAACGGATCTGCGGCGAGGCGTGAGGGCGGATCAGCGCGGGGGGACGGACTCCGGGCGCGCGGTCTCTCCTCCCGGGGCCATCCGGGCCCGGATGGCATCGTACCGCTTGCGGACCAGGCTCTGCTTGTAGGCGTTCGGCTCCAGGTCGTACCACTGCATCAGCGTCTCCA
>CAYUME010000751.1:0-2955 GCA_964445475.1 uncultured Planctomycetia bacterium | reverse complement strand
GTAGCAGAGCAGCGACGCCCCCGCCTCGCCGGCGAGCGCCGCGCCGATGGCCGACGTGATGTGGTCGTAGCCGGGCGCGACGTCGGTGACGAGCGGCCCGAGGACGTAGAAGGGCGCGCCGTGGCACTCGCGGATCTCCCGCTCGACGTTCCCGCGCACGAGGTGCATCGGGACGTGCCCGGGCCCCTCGATCATCACCTGCACGTCGTGACGCCAAGCCACCCGCGTCAGCTCGCCGAGCGTCGCGAGCTCCGCGAACTGCGCCGCGTCGTTCGCGTCCGCCAGCGACCCCGGCCGCAGGCCGTCGCCGAGGCTGAAGGCGACGTCGTGCCGCTTGAAGACCTCGCAGATCGCCTCGAAGTGCGTGTGCAGCGGGTTCTCCCGGCCGTGCCGGAGCATCCAGTGGGCCAGGATGGCGCCGCCGCGGCTCACGATTCCCGTCAGGCGCTTCCGGACGAGCGGGAGATGGGCCCGCCGGAGGCCGGCGTGGACGGTCATGAAGTCGACGCCCTGCGCCGCCTGCTCCCCGATGACCTGCAGGAGCAGCTCCGGGGTGATCGCCTCGATCGACCCCGCGCGGGCGAGGGCCTCGTAGAGCGGGACGGTCCCGAAGGGGGCGGGGCAGGCGCGCAGCAGGACGTTCCGGACGCACGGGATGTCCCCGCCGGTCGAGAGGTCCATGACGGCGTCGGCCCCGTGCCTCAGGGCCACCGCCATCTTCCGGAGCTCCGCCGTCCCGTCCGACGCCGCGGCGGAGTTGCCGAGGTTGGCGTTGATCTTGCCGCGGAAGCGGCTCCCGATGACGGCGGGATCGCGCTCGACGGGGGCGAGGGTCGCCGGGAGGACGGCGCGGCCGGCGGCGATCTCGTCGCGGACCGTCTCCGGCGCCACGCCCTCGCGCTCCGCGGCGCGCCGCATCTCCTCCGTGACGGCCCCCCCCCGGGCGAAGTGCAACTGCGTGACGTTCGCCTGCCCGAGACGGGGCTGGACCCACTCCCTTCGCATGAGACGGCGCTCCGCTATATGTGATTCCCGACACGGACGGGGGCGACGCTGACCGGCGCCGGGCCGCGCTCCGCCGGGTAGTTCTCCACCAGGCGGTCGCGGTCGATGATCGCCGCCTCGCGCGTCGTCGTGCAGGCGTAGAACTTGGCGGTCAGGGCGATGGCGTCGCAGGGACACGCCTCCTCGCACATCCCGCAGTAGATGCAGCGGAGCAGGTCGATGGTGAACTCGGCGGGGTACTTCTCCCGCTCGTTCCAGGGGGCCGGCGCGGGCACGATGGCGATCGCCAGGGACGGGCAGGCCGTCTGGCAGAGGCAGCAGGCGACGCACTTGATCCGCCCCTGGGGGTCGCGCTTCAGGTAATGCTGCCCCCGGAACCCGGGCGGCGGGACGTGCCGCTCCTCGGGGTAGCGGATCGTCACCTGCCCCTTCCCGAACCAGGAGCGGAGGAGATGGCGCATCGAGATCGCCATCCCCTTCGCGATCGCCGGGAGCCAGAGCCTGTCGAGCCAGCCGGCCATGCCGCCCCCATTTCGCGGGTGGGTCCAAGCCACCGAGGCACGGAGGACGCGGAAGCCCGGGGGCGACCGGCGCCCGGGGCCGTTCCGCGACCGCTATTTCTTCAGCAGGTTCCCGCGGGTCTTCTTGATCTTCTCCTGCAGCTTCAGGATCCCCTCGAGCAGCGCCTCCGGCCGCGGCGGACAGCCGGGAACGTAGACGTCGACCGGGAAGAGCCGGTCCACGCCCTTCACCACGTGGTAGCCGTGCTTCGCGTACGGCCCCCCGCCGAGCGAACAGGCCCCCATGGCGATGACGTACTTCGGGTCCGCCATCTGGTCGAAGAGGCGCCGGATCACGGGGGCCATCTTCGCGGTCACCGTCCCGGCCACGATCATGAGGTCGCTCTGCCGCGGGGAGCCGCGCGGGATGATCCCGTAGCGGTCCCAGTCGTAGCGCGACGCCGCCGCCGCCATCATCTCGATGGCGCAGCAGGCGATGCCCAAGGTCCTGGACCAGAGCGAGGACCGGCGCGACCAGTTGATGAGCCAGTCGGTCGTCGTCATCAGGAACCCGCCGCCCTCGGGCGGGCAGGGCCGCCCCGCCTCGTCGGGCGACGGCTTCTTCAGCATGTCGGCGATCGGGTCGGCCATGGCGTTGCCCCGGATGGCGTCGTTTGCGATGCCGCTACTCGCCGTGCGACTTGTCCTTGATCCGCTCCTTCCCGACCTTCTCCTGCATCATCCGGATCGCGTCGATGAGCGTCTCCGGGCGCGGCGGACAGCCGGGGACGTAGACGTCGACCGGGAGGAACTGGTCCACCCCCTGGACCATCGCGTAGTTGTCGAAGAGCCCCCCCGACGAGGCGCACGCCCCCATCGAGATGCACCACTTCGGCTCCGGCATCTGCTCCCAGATCTTCATCAGCACCGGCATCATCTTGATCGAGATGCGGCCGGAGACGATCAGGAGGTCCGCCTGGCGGGGGCTGAAACGGATCACTTCCGAGCCGAAGCGGGCGAGATCGTACCGGGACGAGAGGGCCGCCATCATCTCGATGGCGCAGCAGGCCGTGCCGAACGGCATCGGCCAGAGGCTGTTCGCGCGCGCCCAGTTGACGACCCCGTCCAGCGTGGTGAGGATCACGCCGTCGGGCAGCTTCGACTCAAGGCCCATGGAGCGCTTTCCGAAAATACAGGCTTTGTATTATACAGCAATCGTTTTCAAATCCCAGACTAAATGCCCCCGGCGCTCACCCCAGCCAGACCAGCACGGGCGGGAGGAGCATCATCGCGAGAACGACCAACAGAACCAGCAGGAGGGGAACCAGGAAGGCGAACAGCAGGGCATCGCCGAGGCCCGCCCCGGCCTCGCGGCAGGCCTCCGCGATCGCCTCCCGGCGCCGCGCCGGGTCGCTCTCGCGCGCCGCCGCCTCGACCGCCCCCAGCGCCC
>CAYUME010000750.1:0-2957 GCA_964445475.1 uncultured Planctomycetia bacterium | reverse complement strand
AAGACAACAGCACAACGGCACAACAGATTGATTCACCACCGAAGACGCCGAAGGCACCGACCGGTTACTCGGGATTTTCTCCGACTTCCGCGCTGCCGTCACGAGACAAGGCAACCCGCTTGAACTGGATCACCTTCGCGCCAAAGTTTATCAACAGCCCCAGTTCGTGACGTGTCGCCCTGAGATAATTGATGACTTGGGCCAGGTGTTCATCCGACAACGCCTTGACGGCTTTCAATTCCACGATGACCGCCCCCTCGATCAGCAGATCCGCAAAGTACTCTCCAACAGCCGTGCCGTCCTCGTCATATACCGTGATCGGCACCTGCTGTTCGACGCGGATCCCAGCCTTCCGCAATCGGTTCGCCAGGGCATTCTCGTAAACCTTCTCCAGGAACCCATGCCGGAAATACTTGTGCGTCTCGAAGGCGACCTGCCGTATCCGGCCCGTCAACTCCTCGTGAAGCAAAGCCGTTCCCATCCGCCCCCTCCTTGCTGTCTCCTTCAGGCTGTTTTCGGCGTCTTCGGCGGTTCAATCTCCCGCTGGCTGTTTCGGTGCATTCGGTGCCTTCCCGCCTCCGCGTCTCGTGACGGCTTGTGCCGCTTCGGCAGGGCAAGCGGTGGTTCAATCAAACACAGGCTGTTTTCGGCGGTCGCTCACAGATCCGGCTCCACCACGCTCTCGTCGACCTCCAGGCTGACGGCGCGCGAGATCAGGTGCACCCGGACGATGAGCCGCGTCCCTGAAGGCAAGGACACGATCTCGCCGCTCAGGCCTTTCAGGCTCCCCTTCGTGATCCGGACCGGCTTGCCGACCTCCGCCCACCGGGCCTCCATCAGGCGGTCGTCGGCCTGGAGGGCCCGGGCGACGTTTTCCAGCTCGGCAATCAGTCCCGCCTGGTCGTCGGTCTCGATCACCTGGGCGACCTTCTTCGAGGCGAAGAAGTCCTTGCGCTCGGCGGCGGCGGTATCGACGAAGACGTAGCCGGGGAAGAGGGGGACCTTGAACCAGCGGACCTCGCGGTTGCCGAGGTTCTTGCGGCGCAGCAGGGGAAGGAAGTGCGGGTTGCATTTCTTCTGGAGTTACTCGGCGAGCTTTTTCTCGGCCGGGGGTTTGGGGTGGGCGGCGCCCCATTGCGTCGGGGGGGGAAGAAGCGGGGGCGGGGGATCGGGGACGGGGTCAGTCACGATGGGCGGTTCTCGGCATGACGGAAGGAGGGGGCCGCGGATGGACGCGGAGACGGCAAGACGGATTCATCTCTCGCAAAGGCGCGGGAAGTCCAGATGGGCTGACTCACGGGCACTGTTGCCGTGGGATAGGATGATTTCCCGGCGGAGGGCATACCCATTTCAACGGGGAAATCCATTGGCGCGAGGGCGGGGGGGCCGCCAGGGTGACAGGCGCCCATGCCGATACGTGACCGGGACAATTTCCGGAGGGGCAACCGCCCGGCATCACAGACCCGGAGGGGCGGGGACTTCCAGGATCGCACAGATCCCCCGCACCGTGCCGCGCTTGATCTGCCGGTGCCGCGGCACCGGCGCCTGCCTGAGGGTGAGCGGGTTGACCCAGATGTCGTGATTCCCGCCGTGGTGGTGAAGGAAACACCCGTGCGAGCGCAGATGTCTTTCGAGGGCCCGTCGATTCACCGTGCGATCCCCGCCTCATCCGACCGTCGCCGCCGCCAGGCGCCGAAGGATCTTGGAACGGGACGCCAGCAGGGCCTTCTGCGCGTCGCGCGCATTCTCGAAGGCCTCCTCCACCGTCTCGGCCTCCGTGATCAGCTCGGGATCGAGCGGGGAGGTCACCACATAGCCGCCCTCTTCGGCCGGCGTCAGCCGCAGCATCAGCCGGCCGTCACTCACCGTATAGCTCTTGCGCATCGCCGGGCCTCCTCTCTCCATGCATCCCTCGTCGCGTGCCGCCCGCCGAATCCGCCCCCGGCAAGCCTCCTCACGCCTCCATTCCTAGTATAGCCCTTCGCCGTGAGCGATGCCAGCCGGGTCGTGGCGCGTGTCCCGGTAGCGGCCCCCCCTCCCGGGGCCTCACCATTACCCACAACTCGACACAGAGGGGATGAAACCGCCGATGAACGCAGATTCACGCCGATTCCAGACTGCTGGATCTGCGTTTATCGGCGTGCATCGGCGGTTTCAACGATGTGGGTAAAGGTCAGCCCGGGGCGGGACCTGCCGACGATTTCCCGGCGGAGGGCGCGTAGTTTCGCATAGGTTTGGTTGCGGTCACGGTTTGCCCGCCGACCTGTCCGCCGAAGCGTCACCAGATCTGTAACCAAAGACGCGAAGGCGGAAGACACCGAAACGGCTTTCCTGGATGTTTCGGTGTGTTCGGTGCCTTCCCGCCTCCGCGTCTCGTGACGGCTTGTGCCGCTTCGGCAGGGCAAGCGGTGGTTCAATAAAACACAGGCTGTTCTCGGTGTGTTCGGTGGTTCGATTCCGAGCGGAATGAGGCACACATGGGGCGGGGGTGGCGGGCTCCGGGGGGACTCCGTCCCCGTCACCCGCCTTCGCGTCTCCGGATACAGAGCCTACGACGCTTCGGCGGGTTCCCGTTTAGATACACTCCGTCCCCGTCACGTGGCGGCGCATCGTGACGAGATGGGCCGAACGTGTTGGGGCGGCGGAGATTGTGACGAACGCGGGGCTATTTTAGCGGGCGGGGACGGCGGGGTCAAAGGTATTGAAATCACCGCCGCAACGGCGAAACGGCACAACAACCACAGGCTGTTTTGCGGCGGGATCAGTCGAAGCGGCCGGAGCACGCGGGGCAGCGGTCGTGGCCGCGGCGGATGCGGGTGCGGCAGAAGGGGCAGCGCATCCAGATGGAGCAGCAGACCAGGAACCCGAGGGCGAAGGCCCCCAAGACGACAAGGACCCCATCCATACCCGCACCCTCCGACCCCCTCCCCGTGTTCCCCTCGGCGGGCGAGTTCGGT
>CAYUME010000749.1:0-2958 GCA_964445475.1 uncultured Planctomycetia bacterium | reverse complement strand
GAATCGTCCCCGCCCGCGGCGGGACGGGGCCGGATCGGATGATTTCGTACGAGGCCGCGCCCGGTGAGGACGTGATCCTCTCGGGGGCGATCCCCTTTGCGGGGCCGTGGACGCCGTCCGGAGGGGCGCCGCCGACGTGGTCCGCGCCGCTCGACCCGGAGCGGTTCGGGGACGAGAGCCCCTTTCAGCTCGACAACGTCCTGCCGCAGGACTTCGAACACATGAACTGGGCCCACCCGCTGCGCGGCAAGGTCCCGTTCACGCTTCCGCGCGGGCTTGTCTTCCAGCGCGGGCAGCGCCTTGTGCAGGTGGCGGTGAAAGAGGCCCTGGCGAAGGCGGACGGGATGTATTGGGTCGACCGCGCGGCGCGCCGTCTGCACCTCCGGCCGTTCGGCGATGTCGATCCGACGAAGGCGTCTTTCGAGGTCACGGTGCTCGGGACCGTTTTCGGGCCGACGGAGATCGGAGTCGGCTACCTCCGCGTGAAGGGCTTCCGAGTCGAGCACGCCGGCAATGCCTATCCCATGCCGCAGCAAGGGGCGATCTCGACGGGACGCGGACACCACTGGATCATCGAGGGGAACCGCGTCGCGCACGCGAACGGCGTCGGCATCGACGTGGGGACCCAGGCGTGGTGGTGGCCCCAGCCGAAGGAGATCGGGTTTCACGTCGTGCGCGGCAACGTCGTCTCGGACTGCGGCGTCTGCGGGATCGCCGGGCTCGGGCCGGGGCGCCGGGAGTTCGGACTGCTCGTCGAGGGCAATGTCGTGACCCGGTCCGCGTGGCACGACGTCGAGCGCCTCTTCGAGACGGCGGGCATCAAGACCCACAATAACGTCCGGTGCCTGATCCGGCGGAACCGGATCGAGGGTGTCGCGCACGGGCCGGGGATCTGGATGGACTGGGACAACCGGATCTCGCGCTGCACCGGGAACCTCGTGACCGGGGCGGCGGGCCTGCATGGCGGGATCTTCGTCGAGGCGTCCCAGCAGCCGAACGGGGTCGACCAGAACGTCATCCTCGACTGCGCGTGCCACGGGATCTACGAGCACGACAGCTGGGGACAGATCTACGCGCACAACCTGGTCGCGGGCTGCTCGGGGTCGCCGATCTTCATCCGGGGGAAGTGCACGGACCGGAAGATCGACGGAAAGGTGCCGCGGTACGGGGGGGACCGGGTGTTGAACAATGTCTTCATCGACAACGGGAAGCCATCGGTGGCAAAGGGGGAGCCGAGCGAGTTCGCGGGAAACGTCGAGGCTGGTGTGAAGGCGGCCTGGGATCGCGGGACTTTGACGCTGATCCTGACGGCGGACCCGCCGCCAGGGTCGGCGAAGACGCCCGCGGGGATCGCGGAGGACTACCTTGGCCGTCGGCGTGATCCCGCCGCCAGCGCGCCAGGGCCGTTCCGCGTCTGGCCGGCAGCCTCCGAGACGATTCGGCTCTGGAGCGATCCGTTGCGGTAGGCCTCGATCACGTCTGTTCATGATACTGGTGAGCCCGATCGGCCTTGCTCTTTTCGTGTGATCTAGCCGCCGATTTCCGGGTTGACGTATCCGCTTGTTTCATATCCGGTTGCGCCTTTGCCCGATTTGAACTCGCGTGATATTCCACTTGACGGATGGATATTGAAATGATATCATTGTGATAACAATCCTTTTGGGGGAGCGTGACATGAGTAACGAGGTCCTGATCCGTGCGCGGAGCGGGTGGGGGATGCTGGCGCTCAATCTGCTGATGCTGCTCGGCGGCATCGCGATTTTCGTCGGCGGGCTCGTGATGGCTGGGGTGGGGGATTCTCGCGCCAGGGAGTACGAGATGCAAAAGCAGATGCGCGCCATGGAAGAGAGGGTGGCCGTGCCGCGGGCGCGGGGGGAGGCGGTCGAGCAGCCGGTGGCGCCGGCACGCCAGGAGCGTCCTTCTCCGCCGCCGGACTTGACGGCTTTCTATGTTGCCGTCGCGGTCGGCGGCCTGCTCGTGTCGATCCTGGGCTTTGTCTTCCTCTTCGGCTTCTTTACCCTCCAGCCGAATGAGGCGCGCGTCCTGATCCTCTTCGGGGCGTACAAGGGGACGGTGCGGTCGAGCGGCTTCTTCTGGACCAACCCGTTCATGTTGAAGAAGCGGATCTCGCTCCGTTCCCGGAACCTGAACGGCGACACCCTGAAGGTCAATGACAAGCGCGGCAACCCGATCGAGATCGCGGCCGTCGTCGTCTGGCGCGTCGAGGATACGGCGCAGGCGATGTTCGACGTGGACAATTACGAGGAATACGTGCAGGTCCAGAGTGAGTCGGCCGTCCGTCACCTCGCCAGCGAATACCCGTACGACCCGGCCGACGCGGACGGGGCGGAGATCACGCTGCGCAGCAACACGGACGAGGTCTCGGCGGCGCTGACGAAGGAGCTGCAGGCGCGGCTGCAGAAGGCGGGCGTCGTGGTGGAGGAGGCGCGCCTCACGCACCTCGCCTATGCGCCGGAGATCGCCGGGGCGATGCTCCGCCGGCAGCAGGCGGAGGCCGTCATCGCCGCCCGCCAGAAGATCGTCCACGGCGCCGTCAGCATGGTCGAGATGGCGCTGCGCGAACTCGCCGACAAGAGGGTCGTGAGCCTCGACGACGAGCGGAAGGCCGCGATGGTGTCCAACCTCCTCGTCGTCCTCTGCGGTGAGTCCGAGGCGCAACCGGTCATCAACACCGGCACCCTCTACAACTGAGGCGCGTGCCGGCGCGTGCGGCATTGACCGCACCGCCGGCGCCGGTCTGCTCTCCCCGCATGAACGTCTCCCTCGCACTGCGCCGCGACCAGCGCGCTTGATTCACCAAGGCGACTGAAGCGCGAAAGGCCGGTCCCCTCCGGATCGATCCCCTGCCCGGGGGCGAACTCGAAGCCTGGGCGGCGGACGAATTGCGCAGCGTCAACGGCCAGGTGGAATACCTCCTGCGCCAGGCCGTGCAGAAGC
>CAYUME010000748.1:0-2964 GCA_964445475.1 uncultured Planctomycetia bacterium | reverse complement strand
AGGATCGGGATCGCCTTCGCGCGCTCCGCGTCCGCGCCGGCCGCGGGGGCGAGCGCCACGACCGTGCCGGGCAGGAGCGGGCGGCGGACGGCGGCGAGCAGCGCGCGCGTGTCCGCGGCGCCCGCGTCCCCGGCCACCACCACCGACCGGGGCCCCCCGGCGGCGACGGCCGCGGCCTCGAGCAGGGTGGCCGCCACCGACGGGGCCCGTTCGAGAAGGCCCGCGAAGGCCGCGACCGCCGACTCCGCCGACCGGCGGTGCGCGTCGTCGCCGGTGAAGGCGTGCAGGCGCAGCGCGTTGAGCGCGGCGATGCCGTTGCCCGACGGCAGCGGCCCGTCGTGCCCCTCCTTCACCCGCCCCAGCGGCGCCTCCCCGTCGCTCCCCGTGAAGAACCAGCCGCCGCCGTCCGGGTCGCGGAAGAGGCGGTCCGTCTCGGCCTGGAGCCGGACGGCCTCGCGAAGCCACGCGGGGTCGAAGTCCGTCTCGTAGAGGTCGAGGAGGGCGGCAACCAGGAAGGCGTAATCGTCCAGGTAGGCGGGGTGACGGGCCTCGCCGTCGCGCCACCGCGCGAGGAGGCGGCCGTCCGCGCTCCGCAGGGTCGCCAGCACGAAGCGGGCAGCGGCGGCGGCCGCCGCCGCGTAGCGGGGCTCGTCGAGCACGCGCGCGCCGTGGGCGAGGGCCGAGATCGCCAGGGCGTTCCAGGCGGTCAGGATCTTGTCGTCGCGCCGGGGACGGACGCGGCGGGTGCGGGCCTCGAGGAGGGCGCGTCGGGCGCGCGCGAGGCGCGCCGCCAGCGCCTCCGCGTCGCCCCCCTCGCGGCGGGCGAAGGCCTCGAGCGGCTCCGTCACGCGCAGCACGCTCGTCCCGCGCTCGAAGCTCCCCTCCGTCGTCATTCCGAAATACCGGCGCGCGAGCGCGCCGTCCTCCGGGCCGAGGACCGCCGCGACCTGCGCGGGCGTCCAGACGTAATACCGTCCCTCCTCGCCCTCGCTGTCGGCGTCCTCCGCCGAGTGGAAGGCGCCGACGGGATCGGCCATGTCGCGGAGGACGTAGTCGAGGGTCTCCCGGGCCACCGCGGCCCAGTCCGCCCGCCCCGCCGCCTGGAAGCCCTCGAGGTAGGCGCGGGCGAGGAGGGCGTTGTCGTACAGCATCTTCTCGAAGTGGGGGACGGTCCACGCGGCGTCGACGGCGTAGCGTGCGAAGCCGCCACCGAGGTGGTCGCGGATGCCGCCGCGGGCCATCCCGTCGAGGGCGGCCCCGGCCGCGGCGAGCGCCTCCGCGCTGCCGGTGCGGACGTGGTGGTCGAGGAGGAAGCGGACCGACTCGGCGCGGGGGAACTTCGGAGCGCCGCCGAACCCGCCGTGGACCGGGTCGGCCTGCGCGAGGAGGTCGCGGGCGGCCGCGCCGGCGAGGGCGGCTGCGGACGGGAGCGCGGAGGGGCTCCTCCCCGGCGGCCGGACCTGGGCGGCGACGAAGCCCGCGATGCGCCCCGCGTCGTCCTCCACCTCCCCGCGCCGCTCCGCCCAGAGGCGCGCGAGCGCCCGCAGGACGTCCTTGAAGGCGGGCATCCCGTGGCGGGGCTCGGGCGGGAAGTACGTCCCCCCGTAGAAGGGCTTCCCGTCCGGCGTGAGCCAGACGGAGAGGGGCCAGCCGCCGCCCCCCGTGAGCCCCTGCACGGCGGCCATATAGACGCGGTCGATGTCGGGGCGCTCCTCGCGGTCGACCTTCACGGGAATGAAGTGCTCGTTCAGCAGCCGGGCGGTCTCCGCGTCCTCGAACGACTCGCGCTCCATGACGTGGCACCAGTGGCAGGTGGCGTAGCCGATGCTCAGGAAGACCGGCTTGCCCTTCTTCCGGGCGAGCGCGAGGGTCTCCCCGTCGCGCCAGGGCCGCCAGTCGACGGGATTGTGCGCGTGCTGAAGAAGATAGGGGCTCTTCTCGCCGGCCAGGGCGTTGGGCCGGCGCGAGGCGGCCGGGACGGCGCGGGGGGACACGGGGGCCTCCTGTGCGAATAAAGACGGCGGGGGAGAAGCCAGGGCCGCGAGCGCGGCGAACGCCGGCAGGACGGAGCGGAATGGCGGAAGACGGTCGCGCATCGCACACCCCCGATGAACGCATCCGTCCGACAGGGACATGCTACCATTTGAGACCCTGGTACTCCACATATATCGGGCCGGCGGCCGTCACGCGTTCCATCTGGACAACCGTCCCCGCGTCCAGTAAATTGCCTTGTTTCCGGAGAATACCCCCCCAGGAACGCGACGCCCATCCCGCTGCTCGACCTCGCCCCCCAGCACGCCCCGCTCCTGCCCGCGATCGAGGCGAAGATCGCGGAGATCGCCCGCCGGGCGGGGTTCATCCTCGGGCCGGAGGTCGAGGCCTTCGAGCGCGAGTTCGGCGCGCTGTGCGGGGCGAAACACGCGATCGGCGTGGCAAGCGGGACGGACGGGCTCCACCTCGCCCTGCGCGCCCTCGGCTTCGGGCCGGGGGACGAGGTGATCGTCCCCGCCTTCACTTTCATCGCCTCGGCCTCCGCGGTGGTCATGACGGGCGCGCGCCCCGTCTTCGCCAACATCGACCCCGACACCTTCTGCCTCACGGCCGAGACGGTGTCGATGCGCCTGACGCCCCGCACGAAGGCGGTGATGCCGGTGCACCTCTACGGCCGGCCGGCGGACCTCGACCCGATCCTCGACCTCGCCCGGTCTCGGAACCTGGCCGTGGTGGAGGACGCCTGCCAGGCGCACGGGGCGCGGTACCGGGGCCGGCCCGTCGGCGCCCTCGGCCACGCCGGGGTCTTCAGCTTCTACCCGACGAAGAACCTGGGCGGCTGGGGGGACGGGGGGCTGGTGGCGACAAACGACGACGCGGTCGCGGACCGGGTGCGGCTCCTCTACAACCACGGGCGGCGGGCGACCACCGAGCACCTGACGGTCGGCTACACGGCGCGGCTCGACGCGATCC
>CAYUME010000747.1:0-2970 GCA_964445475.1 uncultured Planctomycetia bacterium | reverse complement strand
ATGTTGAGGTACGGGTTGGTCGGTGACTCCGAGAAGATGAAGCGGGTCGAGCGCCGGATCGACCGGTCGAGGGCGGCGTAGTCGCCGAAGGGGACGATGGTGCAGGTCACGCCGAACCGCTGGAGGTACTGCGAGCAGAACTCGAGCGTCTTCTTGTAGGCGTCGTCGGTGATGACGAGGTGGTCGCCCCGCTTCACCAGCGCGAGGATGGTGGTGACGATCGCGCTCATCCCCGAGCCGAAGAGGACGCAGTCCTCGGCCCCTTCGAGCGCCGCGAGGCGACGCTGGGCGACCTGTTCCGTCGGGTTGCCGTACCGGCCGTACTCGAAGCGGGCCTTTCCGTGTTTCGTGTACGCCTCGATCTCCCGGGAGTCCTTGAAGACGAAGGTCGAGGTCTGGACGATCGGCGTGGTGATGGCGTCGGCGTAGCGCCGCCGGTCCTCGCCGGCATGAACCGACAACGTGGCGAACCCGGGGCGTTTCCGACCGGTCTTCCGGTTTTCATCCATGGCCGCTCCGTTCGTGGGGAGGGGGCGGATCGAGGCCGCGAAAGGGGTGTAGCGTACCCGCCGGAAGGATGCGGGTCAACAGGGAGCGAAGGGCGGGGACGGCGGAACGGGCGGCTATCGGGAGATGAACAGCTCCACGTCGTGGAACATGGTGTCCCAGTCGACGTGGTGGAGGACGAGGTCGGAGACCCCGTCGCCGTTGAGGTCGGCGACCTGGATGATGGTCTTGTCGTACAGCGCATCGACGGGGAGCTCCGCCAGCGGGGTCTCCCCGAAGACGCCCGTCCGGGAGCCGGGGTAGAGGGCCAGGACCGTGGGCGCCTGCTTGATGACGAGGTCCCGGAGCCCGTCCCGGTTGAAGTCCCCGTCGACGTTCGGGAAAAAAGGCGTGTCGATCTCGAACGCGTCGCGGGTGGCATACAGGGAGAGGGGGACGGTGAAGGCGCGCACGAAGTCGGGCTCCCGCGGGTAGCGGCCGTCGGGGCCGTTGAGGAAGGCCATCAGCTCGATGTCGACCTGGCGGGTCAGGAAGATCTGGAGCCCGCTGATGAGGGTCAGCTTCCCGACGGTGGCGAGGACCAGGTCCTGGCGGCCGTCGCCGTTCAGGTCGCGGACCCAGTAGTTGGGGATGTAGCCGGCCAGGTTGATCGAGTCGTCGGGAGGGCTAGGCTTCTCCAGGGTGGGGAATGCGCTGCGGCCGCCGGGGGTGCCGAGGAAGAGGAGGGCCTCGCCGCGCCCGGCGATGACGTGCAGGACGTCCGCCACGCCGTCGCCGTTCAGGTCCCGGACGGTCGGCGGGAGCTGGTATTGGATGAGCCGGAATCGGCCGCGGGTCTTCTTGCCGCGGAGGGCGATCTCCACCTCGGGCGCATGGCCGAACCGGCCGTCCTCCCCGACCGCGTGCACCGCAAGCATGTCGTGGGCGTAGAAGAGCAGCTGGGGCCGGCCCCGGCCGAGGAGGTCGGTGGCCAGGACGCGCGGCGTGGCGTAGGCGGTGACGAGCCGTCCGAGCCCGGTTCCCCATGTCGGAAGGATGGCGCCGAGCTCCATCGGGACCTGCTGGTCGAGGACGAACCGCCCCGGGGACGTCTGCCGGAAGACGCGCAAGCCGTCGCGTTGGGGAAGCAGGCAGTCGGTGTCGCCGTCCCCGTCGAGATCCGGGAGGAGCTCGCAGTAGACCGGCGGCCGGCGGCAGCGGCCGGTGAAGAGGGTCGGGAACAGGAGCAGCTCCTCGGGGGGGACGTCCGCGCCATCGAGCGGCGGATAGGCCACGACCCCGTCGGGGGTGATCCCGCAGACGCGTCGGGCGGCTTTGCCGTCGCCCCCGACCCTCGCCAGGCACCAGGCAAAGATGTCGTCCTTCAATGCGAGGCGGCGGGTGGGCTTGAACGGGAAGGTTCCGTCGGGGCGCTGGATGAAGAGGGCGAGCTCTCGGCCGGGGGACTGCTGGACAAGGATGTCCGGACGCCCGTCCCCGGTGAAGTCCTCGACGAGGATCTCCTCGACGGCGGCGGATCGGAGGAGGCGGGCGCGGGCGAAGGCGGAGGCCGGCCCGGCGACGGCCGGGGCGGGCGGCAGCCACGTCGTCGCGAGGGCCGCGAGGAGGATGCGCCATTTCATGGGCGCGATCGTATCAGGGGAAATGGGGAAAGGAAAAGGAGAAACGCGGGGCGGGACTTTAGCCTTGCAAACGAACGGGCGGTTGATATCATACCTCGGCCTTCCGGCCGTTTTTCATCCCCGGCGCGAGATCCGACGTCAAACCCGAGGGGTGACAGTACGCCTGCGCCAGCCCTGGAGGCGCCCAGACGACGCGGACGCCCAGGGACGAGGCTGCCATGAACCAGGAACGCTTGCAGAAGGTGCTGGCCCGGGCGGGCTTCGGGTCGCGCCGTGCCTGTGAAACGCTCATCGTCGAAGGGCGTGTCACCGTCGATGGCGCCGTCGTCCGCGAGCTGGGCACGCGGGTCGACCCGGAGACGGCCGCCATCACCTGCGACGGGAAGCCCGTCCGGGCGGAGCGGCCGGTCTACTTCGCCGTCAACAAGCCGACCGGGGTGGTCTGCACGAACAGCGATCCGCAGAAGCGCCGGACGGTGATCGACCTGCTGCCTTCCGTCGGCGAGCGCATCTTTTGCGTGGGGCGCCTCGACGAGGATTCCGAGGGGCTGCTGATCGTCACCAATGACGGCGCGCTCTGCAATCTCCTGACCCCCCCTCGCTACGGCGTTACGAAGACCTATCACGTCGTGGTCCGCGGGGAGCTGGGGGGGGAGGCGATCGACCGGGTCCAGCGGGGTGTCTGGCTCTCCGAAGGGCGGACCGGGGGGGCGCGCGTGCTCATCAAGAAGCGCGCGCGCGATTTTTCCGTTGCCGAGGTCACGATCGCGGAGGGGATGAACCGCGAGATCCGGCGGATTTTCGCGAAAGTCGGCAATCCCGTGGACCGGCTCAAGCGGAT
>CAYUME010000746.1:0-2970 GCA_964445475.1 uncultured Planctomycetia bacterium | reverse complement strand
GGCCCTTCCCCCCCGCCCAAGGGCGGGGCTTCCGGGCGGAGGCGGGTGACGCCCGCACCGAATCGATTGCCGGCGCGCCGGCCTCCGGTATAATGCCGGCGTCGCAACCCGATTCCCCCGAAAGGAGAGGCCATGCGCCTCACGCGCCGCACGTGGTCCCGCGCCGCCGCCCTCTCGCTAACCGCCCTCCTGGCGGCCGCCGCCCGGCCCGCCCCCGCCGCGACGATCAAGGTCGCCTGCGTCGGCGACAGCATCACGTACGGCGCGGGCGTGGAGAAGCGGGACGAGAACAACTACCCGAAGGTCCTGGGCAGGCTCCTCGGCGACGGCTACGAGGTCCGCAACTTCGGCGTCAGCGGCGCCACGCTCCTCCGCAAGGGCGACAAGCCCTGGTGGAATCTCCCCGCCTTCAAGCAGGCGACCGAGTTCGCCCCCGATCTCGTCGTCATCAAGCTCGGGACCAACGACTCGAAGCCCCAGAACTGGAAGCACAAGGAGGACTTCGCGAAGGACTACGGCGACCTGGTCGACCACTTCGCGGGCCTGCCGTCGAAGCCGAAGGTCTGGGCGTGCCTGCCGGTGCCCGTCTACGCGACGAAGTGGGGGATCAACGAGCCGGTGGTGAAGGGGGAGATCATCCCGGTCGTCCAGCAGGTCGCGAAGGAGAAGCAGGCGGAGGTGATCGACCTCTACACGGCGCTGAGCGGCAAGCCGGAGATGTTCCCGGACAAGATCCACCCCAACGCCGCCGGGGCGGCGCTGCTGGCGAAGACCGTCCACGCGGCGCTGACGGCGAAAACGAAGAAGGACTGATCCGAGGCAGGCGTCTCCCTACCGGTTCCCGGCACGCGGAGCCACATACTCGCACATGTGCGTGCGGCTGCGCCGGATCGACTCGCGGGCCTGCTCCACCTCCTCTCGCGTGAAGACCACCCGGAAGAGCCGGTCATACGCCGCCGGGACCTCGACGTAGGTCGACTTCACAAGACGGAGCAGGATCTTTTTCGAGGACGCGGACAGCCGGTCGCTGGCCGCGTCGGCATGCCGGATCCGCCCCCGCTCGTCGAACCAGAGCTCCATTTCCACCCCAGCGCGGGGATACAACACGAGGGCCGCCGGCCCCAGCACCCGCTCGACGAGCGCCGCCCGGACGTCGTCGGGGTCCCCCTGCTTGGGCGCCTTCCCTGCCGGCGGATCGAGCACCGGCAGCGGGGGCGGCAGCGGTACCTTGGGGTCGGGCCGCGGGGGATCGGACCAGGAGGCGCTGCGAACCGCCTGGATCTCTGCCGACGTCATCTCGAGCACGAACCGCTTGCCGGCCGCTCCCGGCGCGCGGACATGGAGGCGGACAAGCAGCGCCGCCAGGGACTCCTTCACCGGCCCCTCCAGGGTCTCGCTTTCCACGGCGGCGCGACGGACCTTCCCGTCCCTGTCGATCGACACGTCGACGCGGATCGTGCCCGTGAAGGGCAACGCCACCAGCATCAGCACCAGTCCCCCGGCGCCGCCCAGGAACTCGTCCCGGAGGATCGCGGAGTCGGCGGGCGGGGTCGCATCCGCCGGCGGCTGCGCTTGCGGCGGCGGGGGCTCCTCCGCGACCCCCCCCGGCAGCGTCCCGGCGAATGCGGCCAGGAGCCCCGCCGCGGCTGTGGCGCGTGTGGACCACCCGGCTCGCGCCGGTCGTCCTGCGCGCAGTGCGTCGGCCCGGCACCGGATCTCGTAGAGAAGCTCCTCCGCCTCGCCGTAGAAGTCGGGATTCAAGGACTCGACGAGCCTGGTCAGCCGGCGCGTCACGTCCTGCCGGCGCCCCGCCGGCAAGCCCCGGGCGACGGCCTCGACGGCCGCCTCCAGGTGACGGACACCGTCGCGATTCACCTTCCGGAGGAACGCCTTGACCCGGCGCCGGAGCGCGGGCGTCGTGCCGTAAAACCGCGCCAGGACCTGGTGCTCGAAATCGACCTCCATCGCGAGCCGGTGGACGGCCTGGGGGCCGTAGTTCCGGTCCCGGAAGGCGTCGTAGACGATCTCGAAGAGATCCTGCACGCGGGGATCGGCGATCCGGTAGTCCCATCCCCAGTAGTCGCCGAGCAGACGCCCCTCGCGGCGCAGTCGCGCCTCCAGCGGCGTCCCCGCGTAGACTTCCGTCCGGCAGAAGGCCATGGGGTTGCCGGGGTGATCCTTCAGGAAGGCGACGTTCGCGGCCACGTCCTTGAGCGTCGAGTCGGGGTTGAAGAGGAGCAGGTTGAAGCAGGCATGGAGGTCGAGGTCGTTGACGATCCGCAGGGCGGCCTCGTTCTGGCCAAGTGTCTGCCCCCGTCCGAGCCGGCGGAGGGACTCGGCCGTTCCCGCCTCGATCCCCAGGAAGACGCGGAAGAGCCCGATCGATTTCATGTACGCAAAGAGCGAACGCTCGACGCGGTCCGGCCGGGCCTTGATGGCGAACCCGATGCGGCCGACGCCGCGCCGATCGAGCTCGCACCGGATCGCCTCCGCCCGTGCGCGGGTCGCGTCGGCATCGCCCAGCAGGAAGTGATCGTCATGGAAGTTGAAGAGCCGGACGCCCTCGCGGTACAGGGTCGCCATCTCCTCCGCGATCCGGCCGGGATCGCGCAGGCGGAGGCGGGGCCCGCCGCCCATCCGGTGCCACGCGGCGATCGAGCAGAAGTCGCAGGCGTGGGCGCACCCCCGGGAGCCGACCAGGTTGACGATGGCAAGTCCGAGATACCGGTCGAACGGCCTCATCCGCACGGGCCATGGAAGGGCGTCCAGGTCCTCCGGGTTCCGCGCCGGCGCGCCGCGGGCGATGCCGCCCGCGGCATTGCGCCAGACCAGGCCTTCCCCTACGGGAGAGCCGTCGGGGCGGCCGGCCAGCGCACGGAAGATGGGCTCGCCCTCGCCGAGGGCGACGGCGTCGAAGGCGGGGACGTCGTGCAGGAGGGATTCGGCGTTGAAGGCGGCGAAATGGCCTCC
>CAYUME010000745.1:0-2971 GCA_964445475.1 uncultured Planctomycetia bacterium | reverse complement strand
CGCACGGCGAGGGCCCGCGCGGTGACGACCTTCGCTCGTGCGGATCGTGCGGCTCGGCGAGGGCCTCCGCCAGCTCCGCCCGCGTCACCGCCTCCGTCCCGACCTTCCCGACGACCACGCCCGCGGCGGCGTTGGCCAGCCGCGCCGCGTCGCCGAGCGGGGCGCCGGCGCCGAGGGCGGTGCCGAGGACGGCGAGGACCGTGTCGCCCGCCCCCGTCACGTCGTAGACCTCCCGCGCCCGGGCGGCGATGGGGTCCGGGGCGCCCGACCGGGGGACGATCGCCATCCCCTTCTCGCCCCGCGTGACGAGGACGAACCGTGCCGCGAGCTCCTGCGTCAGGGGCCGGCCGGCGCGAAAGACCTCGGCGTCCGACCGGACCGGCCGGCCCGCCGCGAGGCCGAGCTCCGCGGCGTTGAGGCTCGCCCCGGCGATGCCGCGGTAGGGCGCGAACGGGGGCCGCTTGAGGCCCGCGAAGACGGGGACGCCGCGCCTCCGGAAGTGCGCGACGAGGGCGCGGACGCCGGCGGCGGTGAGCGTCCCCTTGTGGTAGTCGGAGAGGATCACGGCGTCCCAGGGGCCGCGGAGGCGGCGGACGGCCGCGAGGAGGGCGCGCTCGACCCCCGGCGGCACCGGCGCCGGGTGCTCCTGGTCCACGCGCAGGACCTGCTGGGCGTGGGCGATCATCCGGGTCTTGACCGGCGTCGGGCGGGACCGGTCGGTCACGAGGGCGCGCCGGTCGATCCCGTGCCGACGGAAGAGGCGGCGGACCTCGTGCGCGGGCGGGTCGGCGCCGAGGACGCCCGCGCAGGCGACGCGCGCCCCGAGCGCGACGGCGTTCCGCGCCACGTTCGCCGCGCCCCCGAGCCGGTACTCCTCCCGCTTCACAGGGAGGATCGGGATCGGCGCCTCGGGGGAGATGCGGCTGACGTCCCCCCAGTGGTAGCGGTCGAGGAGGATGTCCCCGATCACCAGCACGCGGGGACGGCCGAGGCTCTCGAGCAGGTCGGTCAGTCGGGCGGTCACGTTGCGTTTCCCGTGGGGGTCCACATTTTCGCGAAGGGGGTTGCCGGCGCCTGCCGCACGCGGGTTCAGCGCCCCGTCTACCCCTCCATCTCGGTGAGGAGGGCCGCCCGGAGGAAGGGGAGCAGGATCTCGTGGTGGCCCGCAATCGAGAGGAACCGCGCCCGCACCGGCGGGGCGGCGTGATCCTTCCGGGGAAGCCCCGTCGGGTGGACGTCGAGGGTCGCCTCCAGGAGGCGGTCGACGGGGTGGCCGAGGTTTCGGGCCGCGCCCAGGGCCTGCGAGAAGACCTCGGGGAGCATGACCGCCGACCCGAGGTTGAGCCAGACGCCGCCTTCCAGGCGGGAGACGACGCCGCAGAGGATCCGGAAGTCGAGGAGGCTGCTTTCCCCGAGCGCCATGCCCGAGATGACGGGATGGGCGTGGACGGTGTCGGTCCCCACCGCGACGTGGACGGTGGCGGGGATGCCCTTGCGGGCGGCGGCGGCGAGCACGCTCAGCTTCGCATGCGGGTTCTTCTCGGCGTGGATCAGCTCCCCGAGGTAGCGGCCGAGGCCGTGGCCGGTGCGCGCCCCCTCCTTGAACGCCAGGCCGAGGGCCTTCGCGGTCTCATCGACCATGCCGAAGGAGCCGTCCGCGGGGGCGGCGTTCACGTCTTCGAGGGTCTCGCCGACGAGGGAGAGCTCGTAGTCGTGGATCGCCCCCGCCCCGTTCGTCGCCACGGCGGTGACGATCCCGCGATCGATCAGGTCGACGAGAATCGGCGAGCAGCCTGCCATGAGCACGGAGGAGCCCATGGCCGCGACGACCTCGCGCTTGTGGCGGCGGGCGTCGGCGATCGCGGCGACCAGGGCGCGGAAGTCCGCCCCGGCGGCGATGCCGGGGAGCGAGTCCAGGAAGGCCTTGATCGCCTTCGCGGGCTCGACGAGCCGGGCGAAGTCCTTGTGCGAGACGAGGTGCTTCCGTTTCGCCAACGGGTGCGTCTGGAGCCGGTGGAAGTCGAGGGGGGCGCGGGCGGGGTCGGCCGGCGGCGTCGGGGCGGGGCTGTTGCTGTGCATGGGCGGGCCTTGGGGATGCGTCTCACGCCTCCCGGGGCTTCTCCAGCGCGCCGAGGATCCCCCGGTAGAGCGCGGTCACCCGCTGGTAAAAGCCCTTCGTGTGGTAGCTGTTGGTCATCCCGACCGACTTCCAGTCGTGGTGGTGGCAGAACTCGTGGCAGATCGTCTTGAGGAACGTGCGGAAGGCGACGAAGCGGCCGCGTTCGGCGGTGCGGAGGTAGACGGTGATGAACTTCGGGCCGCACCAGCCGTAGAATTCGGTCCGGCCGGCCTTCTTTCGCCGGGGGGCGATCTTGACGGGGATCCTCGGGATCTCGGCCTCGTCGCAGAGCGCCCCGACGAAGGTGAGGGCGGCGGCCATCACCAGCGCGGGGTCGCGCGCGGACAGGGCCAAGCGGATGCGACCGGCGGCGAGGATGATCGACGGCGTGAGCGCGAGGTCGATGGTCGTGGCTTCGTTCGAGCGGGCGTAATCCTTCCGGGCCTGCGCGTTGAACATGGGCGTCGCTCGAGAAAGTGGGCGCCGCAGGGCGCGGCGCTCTCGAGGCGGGATTATACGCGGTGCATGCGGTCATTGCAATGGGCCGTCCGATCGGTATAGTAATAGGCATGAAACGCCTCCTGGACGTCAGCTGGCCGGTGACCGCGGGGATGACCGTCTACCGGCGCAATCCGCATCCGCGGCTGCGGGCCCTCCGGTCGATCCCCCGCGACGCGGCCAATCTCTCCCTCCTCACGATCGGGCTTCACACCGGGACGCACGTCGACGCGCCCCTTCACTTCCTGCCGCGCGGGGGCGACATCGCGAGCGTCGACCTGGCGCGGCTGGCCGGCCCCTGCGTGGTGGCCGACCTGACGGGGGTCCTGGACCGGATCGAGGCGTCGGACCTGG
>CAYUME010000744.1:0-2981 GCA_964445475.1 uncultured Planctomycetia bacterium | reverse complement strand
AATGGCCGGCGGAACATGCCGCCGAGGTGGTGCGGGTTGTGGATCCGGAGCGTCAGCCGGTTCCGGCCGGCCTTGAGCTTTCCCGTCAGGTCCACGTCCCATTCAAATTTGTAGTCGTTGAACCACCACATCGCGTTGTACTTCTCCCGGTGGGCTGCCTCCTGCCCGTCGACGTAGAGCCAGCACTCGTTGAAGAGGCCGGGGAACATCAGGCGGAGCGGGCCGCGGGATGGTTCCGGCGCCAGCTCGACCTCGGTCGTGTACCAACCGTGGCCGGTGAAGCCCTGCTGGTCGGGGTTGCGGATCCCCTGGGCCTGGAGGTAGAGGTCGGTCCGCACCAGCTCCCACGCGCCGTCCGGGTAGTCCTTGCGGGCGTCGGGTGGCATCGTCTTGCCCTTCTCATTCCAGGTCGCGAGATCCGGCGCCCGGAGCCCCCAGCCTTCCTTGAGGCCGAGGTCCTTCGGGTCGCGGCGAAAGGCCCAGTCCAGCGGGAGCTTCGCGACGAGCGTCCCCTTGGGACCGGCGACGAGCGCGTGGAGGTCCCTGTAGTGCTGGACCTCTCCCGGCCACCACGCGGGGCCGTTTTCCCCGATCTTCTTGTAGGTGGTGAAGGTCCCGTTCCTTTGCGTCATCGCCTCGCGCGCGGCCAGGCCCCTCTCGCCGGCGGCCGCAGCCTTCGCGTAGTCGCATTCCCCCGCGGCCGCGCGGACCATGTCGAGGTAGTGCTCCAGGATCGTGAAGCTCAGCCGCATGAAGGCCATGCGGTCGAGCACGAGCCGCTCGTTGCGGGTCGGGGCTGGCTTGTTCCCGAGGGGCTTCACTGCGGCCTCGGCCGCCTCGAGCTCCCGGCGCAGCGACGCCACGACCGCCGGGGTGTAGACGGCGGGCGCGACGAAGTACTCGTGCTCGGTGACGATCGAGTCGTTCCAGGCCGCGAGGAGGGCGTCCCAGAAGCGGCCCATCGGGGCGGCCGCGGGACCGTAGAAGCGGGGCATCAGGTCGGCCAGGAGGGGCTTCACGGCGGCGTCCGGGTCCCAGAGGAGCTGGCCGCGGAAATAGAGGTTGAAGAAGATCGTGCCGGTCGCGTTGCGGCTCTCGGTGTCGACGCCGAGGATGCCGGCGCGGCGGTAGTGGCGGAAGTCCTGCTCGAGCCCCTGGATCGAGGGGTTCGGGATGTCGCGCCAGACCAGCATGCCCTGGTCGTAGTCGTAGATGACCAGCCGCCCCGCCATGAGCTTCGCCCACGCGTACAGGATCTCGCGGTATTCCCGGCGCGGGGGCGACTTGGGGTCGTCCATGCCGTGGATGGGGTCGAAGTCGATCGGTGCCAGGTAGGCGACGAGGGCCCTCTCGGCCTTCTCCACCCGCAGCGGCGGGAGGGTGATGTTGGAATAGGCGAGAAAGCCGATCCGCGCGGCGCTTTGCGGGTGCCGCTCGCGGAGGAGGCGGGCCACGTTGTTGTAGAAGACCATGAAGTTGTCGGTCATCGAGGGCATGAGGTAGTACTTGTCGTACTGGAGCGCCATGAGCTCCTGGTCCCTGGGCGAGTCGGACCGGTAGTTGCCGTCCTCCATGCCGAGGGAGAAGCGCTCGCCGCGGGCGTACCGCTCCGCCACTTTCGCGGCGACGTGCCGGGCGGTCTGCTCCTCGGCGATCGGGACGTTGAACTGGCCTTTGCCGGGCGGGACGAGCTCCTTCGTGTACTCGTTCAGGCAGTGGCCGCTCGGGACGCCGACGGAGCGGTCGGTCATGAAGTTGCGGCGCTTGAACGCCTCGTACCCGGTGGCGTCTCCGTTCCAGGAGATCCAGTAGGAGCGCACCTCGAAGGGCGGCGCGTGGGCCTCGTCCAGGTCGCCGAGCGTCAGCTCCGGCTGCTCGGGGATGCACTCGCCGAAGTCGGTCGGCATGACCCAGCGGCAGCCCCATGTGTGGAGGAGGGCGGAGACCGCGTAGTAGTGGGACTCGTCGTTCGTGCCGGCGAGGAGGACGCGGGGACCTTCGCGCTTGAGGACGACGGCGTCGGCGCGCAGGACAGGATCCTTCTTGGCGACAGCGCGGAGGCGGTCGGCCAGGGCCGGGTCGGCCTTGAGCGCCTCCTCGCCCACGAGGAAGACCGGGGCGCGCCCTTTCAGGGCGGCGTCGATCGCCGCGCGGTCGGCGAGGAGCCTCGGCGTCGCGCCGGTCATGAGGCCGATGTACTTGGCGAGATCGGCCGCGGCGAGCCACTCGGCGTTCCGCGTCCCGTTCCGGTCGAGCCCGCGGGCGGGCCGGCCGTCCGGGCCCTTCGACTCCGGCAGCCCCGCCTCGGGTGCGACGGCCACGACGGCGTCCGTCTTCCCGCCGGAGGCGATCCGGATCGGCTCCGCGGCCGGGGCGGCTGCGGTTCCCGTCGACAGGAGCAGTCCCAGGATCCACGCCTGCGTCGAGTGGCTCATGTCGGTCTCCTGCGAGGGGGAGGGGCATTCATGCGTTTTCCGGCCCGGGCCGGCCAGGGGCGTCGATTGATGGATTCCGGGCGGATCGCCACGGGGCCCTATCGCACGCGCACGACCGCCCTGCGGTAGCGCGTGAGCGGCGGGTTGCCGGCGTCGGTCGCCTCCAGGAGGACGTGGATCTCCTTCCCGGCGGCGTCCGCGGGGACGGCCAGCGTCGCGGCGGCGCCATCGCCCGCCGCCTCCGCCGCCCCCGCGTACGTCCCCGACGCGCGGTCGACCCGCCACCGGAAGGCGAGCGCGTGGGCGTCGGGGTCCGTCGAGCCGGCGGCCGAGAGCCGCACGTCGGCGCCGGTCGTTGCCTCGATCTCGACGGCGCGGCGCGACGCGTCGCCGTTGAGGACGACGGCGGGGGGGTGGTTGGCCCCGTCGGGCGGCTTCACGCACCAGTCCATGCGGGCCTGGAGCTCGTTCTGGAAGTCGGGGCGCCAGCGGGCCACCGCGTCGCGCCCCTCGGGGGCGTCGCGCCAGACGCCCTCCGGCGACTTC
>CAYUME010000743.1:1282-2998 GCA_964445475.1 uncultured Planctomycetia bacterium | reverse complement strand
CCGCTTGGATGCTTAGCCAGTAGGGGGCGCTGAAGTCATTCGGCCCCCAGCCCGCTTCGCCCAGCAGGACATGGTAGAGCCCTCCAGAAACGGGGATGCTTTGCATCGATTCGGACCACACCACATCGCCTTCGGTCTCGGCGTCGTAAAGCCGGAAGGTCATGTCGGTCGGTCCGTTCACGGGATTTCCCGCGGCGTCCGCAAGCCGCCCCTGGAAGGAAAGACGCTCGGGTATCGTCTGGGATTCTGCGGAGGAGACGGCTTGAAGCAGCGCGATGATCGCAAGCCAGGAAACACGGCAATGACAGGACATGGTCTTCCCCCCCCCATGATGCGCCCAGATCAGGCGCTACCCATATGGGCATTGCCCGCGCTGAGCGATCATATCAGTAGCAACGGCTTACGGGAACTCCGAATGCTCCGTTCGGTGACTGGACAGGCCTGCCGGGCGGCGCGTGGCTGGGGCTGAGGAGAGCGCATCAGGGAAGAGAAGTGTTGAGCCGTGCGAGACGGGGCCCTATTCCCCCAGGAACTGGAGGACGATCTCGCGTTTCCGCGGCCGGTTGTCGAAGTCGACGAAGATGATCTGTTGCCAGGTGCCGAGCGCGAGGGCGCCGCCGGAGAAGGGGACGGTGAGGGAGGGGCCGAGGAGGGAGGCGCGGACGTGGCTGTGGCCGTTGCCGTCGTGCCAGGCGGCCTCGTGTGCGTAGGGGGCGCCCGTCGGGGCGATCTTCTCGAAGACGGCCCGCAGGTCCTGCACCGCGCCGTCCTCGAACTCGATGGTGGTGAGCCCGCCCGTCGAGCCGGGGCAGAAGAGGGCGACAATCCCGTTCTTCAGCTTCGTGTCCGCCAGCGCGTTCACGACCTCGCGGGTGATGTCCAGGACCTGGGCGTCGCCGCGGGTGGCGATGCGGAGCGCATGGGTGACGACCATCGTGGGAATTCCTGCCAAGGGAGGTTGGAGGGGCCACCGGGGACCGTTGCTCCGGGGCTCACCTCGGTATACGCATATGCTTACAAGTGCGTGACAGGTCCGTGAACGTGCGGCAAACGGGATCCGAATGGCCGTTCTGAGCCTGGTTTTGCGACCGGGGACGGTCTCGTGACTTGTTGTCAAAACGAACAAATGCGGGGCAGGGCTGCATTGGCGGCCCCGCCGTCTTGCGGCCCCCGTGCCCCCCTGCCGTGCGGGCGCTCAACGGCCCAGCGCCAGCCGGATGAACGCGTCCCCCTCGATCGTCCCGATCGCGCCCGCCTTCACCGACTCCTCGTCGTAAGCGATCACCGCGTCGGGCGGCAGCCTTGGGTTCCAGACCGCCACCGGCACGGGGTCGCTGGCGTGCTTGCCGGTCTCGACCGGCGTCGGGTGGTCGGGGAGGACGGAGACGGTCGCCTCGCGCTTCCGGGCCTCGAGTCCCGCGAGGATCCGCGCGACGAGGCGCGCGTCGAGCATCTCGATGCACTTGATCTTGAGGTCGAGGTCGCAGGCGTGGCCGGCCTCGTCGGAGGCCTCGACGTGGACGTAGACGAGGTCGTGGTCCTCGAGGGCCCGGACCGCGGCGTCGGCCTTCCCCTCGTAGTTCGTGTCCCAGAGGCCGGTGGCGCCCGGGACCTGGACGACGTCCATGCCGGCGTATCGGCCGAGGCCGTTGACGAGGTCGACGGCGGAGATGACGGCGCCACGGACCCCGAAGCGCTCCTGGAGGGTGGGCATCT
>CAYUME010000743.1:0-1272 GCA_964445475.1 uncultured Planctomycetia bacterium | reverse complement strand
CCAGGGCCAGATGGCGTTGGCGGTGTCCTTGCCGGCGGCGGCGCGGGCCGCATTGACGGGGTGGCCGGCGAGGATCGGGAGCGCCCGCCGGTAGAGGTCGAGGAGGCGCGCCTCGGCCGGCTTTGCGGCGGGGGCGGTCGCGTGCGGGAAGAGGTCCTCGACCCGCTCGCCGACGTGGTCGTGGGGCTCAGCGCAGGCGAGGGCCGGGTCGGCCCAGCCGCCGCGGAGGACGAGGAGATGGCGGTAACTGACGCCGGGATGGAAGGTGACCGGCTGGGGACCGCGCCCGCCGCCGAGCTCCCGATCGAGGTCGGCGAGCAGCGGTGCGGCCTCTTCGGTGGCGATATGGCCGGCCGAGTGGTTCTTGATGCGCCCGTCGTCGATGTGAATGACGTTGCAGCGGAGGGCGACGTCGTCGGGGGCGAGCGCGACGCCCATGTTGGCCGCCTCGAGGACGGCGCGGCCCTGGTAGCAGGCGGCCGGATCGTAGCCGAGGACGGCGAGGTTGGCGAGCGCGGAGCCGTTGTCCTCGCCGGGGCGGATGTTGCGGAAGCGGCCGCAGCGGCCCTCGCGGGCGATGCGGTCGATGGCCGGCTTCTTCGCGACCATGAGCGGGGTCTTCCCGCCGAGGCGCGCGACCGGCCGGTCGGACATCCCGTCGCCGATGACGATGACCGATTTCATGATCGTCCCGCCCGAGCCAGGGCCTGGCCGAGGTCGTCGATCAGGTCCTGGGTGTCCTCGATGCCCACGGCGATGCGGAAGAGGGTGTCGGTGATGCCGAGGGCGTAGCGCTGCTTCCGCGTTTCGCGGTAGTAGGTCACCGTGGCGGGGTGGGTGATGAGGGACTCGACGCCGCCAAGGCTGGGCGCGATGGAGAAGAGCTTCAGGCGATCCATGAAGCGCTTGGCCGCGGCGAGGTTCCCGCGGATGTCGAAGGAGGCGACCCCGCCGTAGCCGGACATCTGGGCCCGGGCGATGGCGTGGTGGGGGTGGCTCTCCAGCCCGGGGTAATAGACGCGCTGGATGCGGGGGTTCTCTTCGAGAAACCGCGCGATGGCCTGCGCCGTGCGGTTCTGGCGTTCCACGCGCAGCGGGAGGGTTTTCAGACCGCGCACGAGGAGGTAGGAGCAGTGGGGGTCGATCACGCCCCCGAAGGCCTTGTGGAGGACGCGGATCGGCTCGATCAGCGCCTTCCGGCCGAGGACCGCCCCCGCCAGGAGGTCGTTGTGCCCGCCGAGGTACTTCGTGGCGCTGTGGATGACGAGGTCG
>CAYUME010000742.1:0-3002 GCA_964445475.1 uncultured Planctomycetia bacterium | reverse complement strand
GGGTCAGGCTTTCGCCCATTGCCCAAGATTCCCCACTGCTGCCTCCCGTAGGAGTAGGGGCAGTGTCTCAGTCCCCTTGTGGCCGATCATCCTCTCAGACCGGCTACCCGTCATCGCCTTGGTGGGCCGTTACCCCGCCAACTAGCTGATAGGCCACAACCTCCTCCCGTGGCGCGCCCCTTGCGAGGCGCCTTTCAAGGCAGGAACATGCGTCCCCACCTCAATATCCGGAATTAGCCCCAGTTTCCCGGGGTTGTGCCAGTCCTCGGGGCAGATTGGCTGTGTATTACGCACCAGTTCGCCACTTTACTCGCGAAGTTGCCCTCGCTTTCTCGTGCGACTTGCATGTGTTAAGCGCGCCGCCAGCGTTCGCTCTGAACCAGGATCAAATTCTTCAATCAAAATTTTCTGCGATCTTGCGACCGCACAAAATTGGTGAAGCAGACCCTGTGATTTTTCCGGGCGAACCCGGAAAAATCGTACCTTGAAACTCGAGACCAGATCCTCCGACGCAACGTCGGTGGCTGTGCCTCGGATTCACGGCTTCGGTCATTGTCCCGGCGCGAGCCGGGACGGCTAAACTCACTTCTCCGCTTGACCTTTGGCCGCTCTAGCGGGCTTCTCTCGTTTTCAAAGAACGTTCCATGCCGTTGGCAAGGGGGATAATTCTATTCATTCGCCACTGCAAGTCAAGGGATTTGCGCAAACATTTTTCCCGACATTCGCTGCGCCGCGAACGCCTCTTCCTCACGGCCGCGCCTCCGGCGCCGCCCGGCCCGGCGTCGCTTCGCCCGACGGCGGCGGCGCCGGGACCAGCAGCCACAGGAGCGCGGACGCCGCCACCACGCCGAGGCTGATGATCTGCGACAGCGTCAGACCCGCCGCATGCGGGTGCCAGTCGCCCCGCAGGAACTCCAGGCCGAAGCGCCACAGCCCGTATCCCGCGCCCAGCGAGGCCAGCACACGCCCCGGCCGCGGACGCTTCGACCAGTACCAGGACAGGAGCAGGAAGAGCGCGACCATCACCACCGACTCGTACAGCTGCGTCGGATGGACCGGCAGGCTGTGCGTCGCCGCCGGCCCCACCTGCAGGGGATAGGCCTGCTGGTGATGGAGAAAGGCCGGACTGCCCGTGACGACCGGATCCGGCCGCCCGTCGCGCACGACCGTCTCGACGATCCGCGGGAAACAGACGCCCCAGGGCCGGTCCGTGATCGCGCCGAAGCAGCACCCCTTCAGGAAGCACCCCAGCCGCCCGAACGCCGCGCCCAGCGCAACCGAGGGGGCGATCACGTCCGTGGTGGACAGCATCGGAACCCGCCGCCGCCACAGAAAGACGATTCCCACCAGGAGCGCCCCGATGAACCCGCCGTAAAAGACGATCCCCCCTTCCCAGATGGCGAACAGCTTGAAGTTGTAGCGGGCGGATTCGAGCGCGACGTGGAGCACGCGGGCCCCGGCCACCCCGCCCAGGACCGCTCCTGCGGCGAGCCCCAGACGGGCCTTCCCGGTCCGGGGCGGGAAGACGGAGAACGCCCCCCCTCCGCCGACCGGGACCGGGCCCTCGCCGGACACGGCCCGCCGACGACACCGCCACCACGCCGCCAGCGGGACCAGCACGAATCCGGCCACGCCCCCGACCGGGTGCAGCCCGCCGTCCGTCAGGTCGAACAGCCCGAAGTCGAACTCCCACTGCATCAGCACCGCGTCGTACCGGTTGTAGAAAAGGACGTAGGCGATCCGCGACCCGACGAGGCCGCCGAGCAGGAGCCAGACGCAGAGGTCGGTGATCATCTCCGGGGCGAGCCCCCGCGCGGGCGCCCGCCGCGACGCGACCCAGAGGCCGGACAGGAACCCCGCCAGCACCATCAGGCCGTACGTGTTGATCGGGAGCGACGTGAAGCCGAGAGGGATCTCGAAGAGGCGCGGAAACATGGGGGAGCTCTGGATTCGGGTTGAAGAAGGCGCGTCACGTGGACCGGGATGTCGAACGCCTCCGGATCGCCCGGCGGCCGCCCACTGTAGCACACGGGCGGTGGAGGCTCCAGCCTTATGCCGGGCGTCGCCCCGTGCGCCCGCAGGGAAAAGATCCGGCGCGGGCCGGCATCAATCTTCGTTGCGGCGCCCCCCCCTTCGTGCTTTTATACGCAGCCGCGGACACGCGCGGCATCCTCCGCGCCGGCCGTTCCCGTGCTTCCCGTGGTGCCCCATGCGCTACGACGCCGTCACCTTCGACGCCGGCAACACGCTGGTCTATCTCGATCACCCCCGCCTGACGGGGATCCTGGAGGAGTTCGGCGTCCGCATCAAGCCGGACCGCCTGGCCCGCGCAGAGATGGAGACGCACGCGGAGTTCGACCGGGAGGACCTCGTCTCGTCGGCGGGCGACGCCGACCGTTTCCGCTCGTTCGTGGAAGCCGTGCTGGCGCGGGCGGGGATCCGCGGCGGGCCGGGATTCGGGCGCATCCACGAGGCCGTCCTCGAGGCGAATCTCCGCCACCGCCTCTGGACCCGCGTCCCGCCCAAGATCCCCCGCCTCCTCGACCGCCTGCGGCAGGCCGGGCACCGGCTGGGGGTCGTCTCCAACTCCGACGGCCGGGTGAGGGCGTTCCTCGAGGCGGCTGGCATCGCGGACCGATTCGACGTCATCGTCGACTCCTTCCAGGTGAAGGTGGAGAAGCCCGACCCGAGGATCTTCGCGCTGGCCCTGGAGCCGCTCGGCGTCCCCCCGCACCGCGCGATGCACGTGGGCGACTACTACCACATCGACGTCGCGGGGGCGGAGCGGGCGGGCATGACGGGGGTGCTGCTCGATCCGCTGGGCCTGCACGCGGCCCGTCTCGGCCGCCGGCTCCGGGGCATCCCCGTCATCCGGAAGCTGGAGGAGATCGAGTCCGTGCTGGCGGGACGCGAGCCGCCCCCCCCCCCCCCGCCCCCGCGGGAACGCCCCGCGGGGGGCACGGCCCCCCCCGCGGCAGACACGGTAGCCAGGTCGAGGGGGT
>CAYUME010000741.1:0-3006 GCA_964445475.1 uncultured Planctomycetia bacterium | reverse complement strand
GTCCGTCCGCCGGCCATCCCCAGGTGGGTCTTGAGCCGCCCGTAGGCCATGGCGGAGATGCCGGAGCTGGGGGTCGCGCCGAGGTCGACCGGGACGCGGTCGGGCTCGCGGTGGGCGATGGCGGAGAGCACGCGCTCGCGGGAGGTCATGCGTCGATCCTGTCAAAACACGCCGTCCAGGGAACCGCCAAGACGCCCAGGACGCCAAGAGGGAGAAGAAAGGCCAGGCGTCCCCTTGGCGGTCTCGGCGCCTTCCTCGTCACCGGTAGCCGCGGCGGGTGAGCGCCTCGACGCGGTCGACGTTCGTGCGGTCGATGATCGCCGCGCCCGCGTCCACGTCGGAGGGGCGGAGGCCATAGCGCAGGTGGTTTGCCAGCAGGACGACGGGCAGGAAGCCCTGCACGTAGGGCTGCTGGTCGACGGTGGCTCGGATGCAGCCGGCGCGGATCAGGCGGAGCGTCGTCGGGGACAGGTCGAAGCCGGCCGACCAGAGGCCCTTCCCGGCGAAGTGCTTCTCGATCGCCAGGCCGGCGGCCTCGGTGTCGGACTGTCCGGTGCCGAGGACGGCGCGGAGGGCGGGGTCCTTGCGCAGGGCCTCGGCGATGGCGTCGGCGCCCTTCGCCGAGACGTTGCCGGTCACGAGCACCTCGCCCGTCACGCCCTTCTCCTTCAGCCCCTCCTGCAAGCCGCGGAGGCGCTCGTCGAGGGCGGAGACGCCGCGGTCGTGCTGGGTGAAGAGGACGCGGCTGCCGGGGGGCAGGTGCGGGGCCACGTGCCGCGCGAGGGCCCGGCCGGCCTCGGGGAACCGCTGGCAGACCGCGGCCAGCCGCGCGTTCGGCGTGGCCTGGTCGTCGACGTTGAAGGCGACGACGGGGACGCCCGCGGCGACGGCCTCCTGCACGACGTCGTCGAAGGCGACGGGGTCGATGATGTTGAGCGCGATCCCGTCGACCCGGTCGGCCACGGCCCGGCGGACCCGCTCCGCCTGGGCCTGCACGTCGACGCCCGGGGTGCCGGTGAACTCGCACGCGACGTCCAGCATCCGGGCCGCATCGCGCATGCCCTGCCGGACGGGGACGAAGAAGGGGGCGTCGACGGCGCAGGTGATGAAGACGAGGCGGAGGGGCTTGCCGTCCGGCCCGGCGGCTGGCGGGGCGGCGGAGCAGCCGGCGAGCAGGAGGGCGACGGGCGCGAGGGCGTAGAGGCGCATAAGAGACGTCCTCGAATTCGTATGCGGCCTATGCAAAAACGACATACAGCGCCGCCATCACCGCCACCAACACCGCCGCCACCAACCGCGCGTCGAAGGGGCCCGCGAAGGGGGCCTCGGTGATCACGGCCAGCGGGTTCCGCCAGCAGTACTTCTCGACGCACGCCGGTTCCGGCGGCGGCGTGAGCAGGCTCGTCACGAGGTGGATCAGCGAGCAGGCCGCGAAGAGGAGGAAGGCCTGGAGCATGAAGGGGATCCCGCAGACGCCGGTCAGCAATTGGACGGGCTTTCCCGCCTCGTCCACACCCAGGAGAAAACGGGAGACGGCGGGGAAGTCGAGCACAAAGACGACGGCGCCAAGGAGGAAGCCGCCGACCAGGGTGGCGAGCGCGCCCTGGCGCGTCCCGCGCCGCCAGAAGACGCCCCAGAGGAAGACGGCGCTGATCGGGGGGGCGAGGACCGAGATCATCTGGTTGATCCCCTTGAAGATCCCGCCGAATCCCTCCCCCTGCGTCGACCACGCCATCGCGGCACACATGACGACAACCGCCGTGACCTGGCCAATCCTCACGAGCGTCCGGTCTGCCGTGTCCGGACGGAGCCGCTTGACGATGTCGATGCTCACCAGCGTCGCCGTGGAGTTGAGCGCGCCCGCCACGGTGCTCATGAGGGCGGCGAGCAGCCCGGCGATGACCAGTCCCTGCAGGCCCTCCGGCAGCAGCTCGCGGATGAGGACCACCATGGTGTCGTCGGGGTTCTCGATCTTCCCGCGGAAGAGCACCCAGGCGAGCACGCCGGGGAGGACCATGAGAAAAAGGGGGAGGACCTTGATGAAGCCGGCGAAGAGGGGGCCGAGCTGGGCATCCCGCTCGGATTGCGCCCCGAGGACGCGCTGGACGATCGTCTGGTCGGAGCACCAGTACCAGAGGCCGAGGACGGGATAGCCGAGGAGCATGATCCACCAGGCGAAATCCCCCTGTGTGCGGATCATGCTCAGCTGGTCCGGCTTCGCCGCTTCGCGGAGGTCGGCGAGCGAGTGGATCCCCGCCCCGCCGAGGGCGAACACGCCGGCCACCGTCACCGCCGCCGCGCCAAAGAGCAGCACCACCGTCTGGATCGTTTCCGTCACCACCACCGCCTTCAGGCCGCCGAGGACGGTGTAGAGGGCGGTGAGGATCGAGACGATCAGGATGGACCAGTAGATGCTGAGCGAGGTGAACTTTCCGAAGACGACGGCACCGGCATACAGGGAGACGCCGATATGGATGAAGAGGGCGCCGAAGACACCCATCACGGCCAGCGCGGTCCGTGAGCCCGGGCTGTATCGCCCCTCCAGGTATTCGGGGAGCGTCGCGATCCGCGTCCGGAAGTAGAAGGGCGCGAAGACGAGGCCGAGGACGATCAGGAGGAACGGCGCCAGCCACTCGAAGTTGCCGATCACCAGTCCTTCGCTGAAGCCGGAAGAAGCCAGGCCGGTGATGTGCACCGTCGAGATGTTCGTCGCGAAGAGGGCCAGGCCGATGACCGGCCAGCGGAGCGAGCGGCCGGCCAGGAAGTAGCCGGCGCTCGTCTCCGTCTGCCGACGGGCGAACCAGAGCCCCGCGGCGGTGATGCCGACCAGGTAGGCCACGACGATGGCGAAGTCCAGGGGGGCCAGGTTCATGGGGACGGCTCCGGGAGAACGGAGGGGTACGGGGATCCGGGCCAGCACGATTACGAGAACGGGTACGCGTACGAGAAAAAGGGGTTCGGGGTTGTCGGCCCAGACGGATACGGATCCGTCCGGGCCGACCAATC
>CAYUME010000740.1:0-3022 GCA_964445475.1 uncultured Planctomycetia bacterium | reverse complement strand
TCCCGGCGACCCTCCCGTCGACAGCCTTCACGGCCGGCTGGAAGCCGGCGCTACGGCGTCAGGCCGGGAGCTTGAAGTAGCGGCGGGCCTCCCGGAGGCCCTCGACGAGGACGTCCACGTCGTCCTTGTCGTTGTAGACATAGAAGCTCGCCCGGGCGGTGGAGGGGACGTCGAGCCGCTCCATGAGGGGCTGGGCGCAGTGGTGCCCGGCGCGGATGGCGACCCCCTGCCGGTCGAGAATGGTGCTGAGGTCGTGCGAGTGGATGTGGCTGTCGTTGAAGGCGACGACGCCGCCGCGGGACTCCGCGTCGGCGGGGCCGTAGATCGTGAGGTACCCGAGGGCGCGGAGGCGGTCGAGGGCGTAGCGGGTCAGGTCGACCTCGTGGGCGCGGACGGCGTCCATGCCGAGGCGGGAGAGGTAGTCGAGGGAGGAGGCGAAGGCGACGACGCCGGCGATGTTGGGGGTCCCCGCCTCGAACTTCCAGGGGACGTCGTTCCAGGTCGCGCGGTCGAGGTGGACCTCGCGGATCATCTCGCCGCCGCCGAGGAAGGGCTCCGTGGCCTCGAGGGTCTCGGGGCGCGCCAGGAGGACGCCGACGCCGGTGGGTCCGAGCATCTTGTGGGCGGAGAAGGCGAGGAAGTCGCAGCCGAGGTCGGCGAAGGAGACGGGCATGTGGGGGACGGACTGGGCGCCGTCGACGAGGACGGAGGCCCCCACGCGGTGCGCCGCGTCGGCGATCCGCCGGACGGGGTTGATGGTCCCCAGCACGTTCGAGGCGTGCATGACGGAGACGAGGCGCGTCTTCGCCGTCAGGAGGCGGTCGAGCGAGTCGAGGTCGAGGTGCCCGTCGTCGCGGACGGGGATGTGGCGGAGGACGACGCCGGCCTGGCGGGCCAGGAGGATCCAGGGGACGAGGTTGCTGTGGTGCTCCATGCCGGTGAGAAGGATCTCGTCGCCGGCGCGCATCCGGGGGCGGGCCCAGGCCTGGGCGACGAGGTTGATCGACTCGGTGGCGTTGCGGGTGAAGACGACGCCGCGGGGGTCGGCGCCGCCGAGAAAGTCGGCGACCTTCCGGCGGGACTCCTCGTAGCGCGCGGTGGACTCCTCGGCCAGCGTGTGGATGCCGCGGTGGATGTTCGCGTTCATCGTGTTGAAGTAGGCGCAGAGCATGTCGAGGAAGAGGTGGGGCTTCTGGGTGGTGGCGGCGTTGTCGAGATAGACGAGGCGCTTCCCGTGGACGAGGCGCTTGAGGATGGGGAAGTCCTTCCGGATGGCGGCCACGTCGAAGCCCGTCCGGGGCGTCACCACCGTCACCGGGCTGTTCGTCTCGCTCATGGGTGCCGGCTCCTCGCTGGACGCTCCACGCTCGACGCTCCACGCTGTACGCTCCACACTATACACGGGGTATCGGGGTTGTCCCCTCGTTCAAAACAGCTCGTCTGCGGGGACCCACCCCTCCCACGCGCTAGCCCTCGACCGCCACGCGGACCCGGCCGGCCTCGATCCGCACGGGGAACGTCCGCACGGGGGCGGCGGCCGGAAGCCGGGTCGCCGCGCCGGTGCGGACGTCGAACCGGGCCCCGTGCCGGCGGCACTCGACCTCGCCGTCGACCATCCGGGGGTCGCCGAGCGGGCAGAACTCGTGCGTGCAGAGGTTCTCCAGCGCAAAAACGTCGCCCGCCTCCGTCCGGCAGAGCAGGAGGTCGACGCCGGCGACCGTCACCGCCTTCACGCCGCCGGGCGCCACCTCGTCCGCCGCGGCGACGTCCACGTAGGCCTCGGCCATCCCCGGGGTTCCCTCTCCGCTGGCAAAAGACGCTCCACGCTTGACACTGCACGCCGGGTTCGGGGTTGTCCCCTCGTCCGGCACGGCTCGTCTGCGGGGACCACCCCCTCCCACGCGCTCCACGCTCCACCCTCCACGCCCTACGCCCCCCACGAGCCCTCCCCCCCCCCGCCGCCCCTCACTCGATGCCCAGGCGCCCGTGCAGAATCGTGCGGACGCGGTCGCGGACGTCCTCCGGCATGCGATCGAGCGCGGGCTCGACGAAGCCGCCGACGATGAGCCGGACGGCGCTCTCGCGGGGGATCCCGCGCGTCATGAGATAGAGGAGCTGCTCGGGGTCGATCGGCCCCATGGTGGCCCCGTGGGTGCACCGGACGGCGTCGGTGAAGATCTCCAGCTCCGGGATCGACTCGACCTTCGCGCCGGGGTCGAGCAGGAGGTTGCGGTTCTCCTGGTAGGCGTCGGCGTTGACGGCCGCGCCGTCGACGCGGATGAGGCCGGTGTAGACGGACCGGGAGCGGTCGCGGAGGACGACGCGCAGGTGCAGGTCGCTGCGGGTGTCGGGGGCGTCGTGGAGATGGGCGGTGTGGTGGTCGAGGTGCCGGGTGCCGTCGGCGACGGCGACGCCGGCGAACCGCGCCTCCGCCCCGCGGCCGGCCAGGACCGCCCCGAGGTTGACCTTGGCGAGGGCGGCACCGAGGGAGGCCTGGACGTGGAGGAACCGGGCGCCGTCCGCCAGGCGGGCGCGCCGGGTCGCGAAGAGCGTCAGGGCCGGGTCGTACCGCTGGATGGAGACGACCCGCACCTCGGCGCCGGCGCCGGCGACGACCTCCGCGACGGCGTTCACGGCCGACGGCTCCGCGCCGCCTCCGACGGCCTCGTCCACGACGGTCACGGAGGCGCCGTCCTCGACGACGAGCAGGAGGCGGGAGACGGTGGCGACGGGGCCGGGAACGGCCTCGCGGAGCAGGTGGAGGGGGGCCTCGAGGCGGACGCCGCCGGGGACGAAAAGAAAAAGCCCGCCCTCCCAGGCGGCGAGGTTGAGGGCCTCGAAGCGGCCCGCGTCCGGGCCGACGAGGCCGGCGAGGTGGGGCTGGACGAGTCCTTCACGAGGTACACGGCGCCGAGCCCGGCCACGAGGGCGAGGGCGAGAAACAGCGCGGCCCGGACGCGGATCTTGCGGACGACCTTGGCACCTGGCGTTTCGAGTTGAGGGCTCATGGTCCTGCCAGCTC
>CAYUME010000739.1:0-3025 GCA_964445475.1 uncultured Planctomycetia bacterium | reverse complement strand
CGGGCGGCGGAGATCCGCCGGAGGAGCGTCGACTTCCCGGCATTGGGGAGGCCGACGAGGCCGACGTCGGCGAGGAGCTTGAGCTCCAGGGTGATCCAGCGCTCCTCGCCCGGGCGGCCCGGCTCGGCGCGCCGGGGGGCCTGGAGGGTCGAGGTGGCGAAGCGCGCGTTGCCGCGCCCGCCGTCGCCGCCGCGCGCGACGACGAACGGATCGCCGGGCGCCTTCAGGTCCTTCATCAGGAAGCCGCGGTTGAGGTCCTTCACGAGGGTGCCGGGGGGGACGGGGATGACGCAGTCGCGCCCGCCGCGCCCCGAGCAGTTCGACCCGCTCCCGGGGTCGCCGGAGGGGGCCCGCCACTGCCGCCGGTGGACGAGGTGGAAGAGGGTGTTGAGGTTGGGGTCGGCGACGAGGATGACGTGGCCGCCGCGCCCGCCGTCGCCGCCGTCGGGCCCGCCGCGGGGGACGAACTTCTCCCGGCGGAAGCTGACCGCGCCGCGGCCGCCGTGGCCGGCCTGGACGTGGATCTCGACCTCGTCGAGGAACATGCTTACGCGACGATGTCCTTGATCCTCACCACCGCCTCGCCCTGCCGGTGCCCGCGCAGCTTTTCGTAGCCTTCGCGGCGGCGGAAGTGCTGGACGAGGATCTTGGCGGAGCGGCCGGCGCGGACGACCTCGCCGGTCACCTTCGTCCCGGCGCAATCCTTGCCAAAGCGGGGCTGGCCCTCGCCCGCGACGACGAGGACGTCGGCGAACTCGACGGCCTGGCCGGCCTTGAAGCCCTCGCCGCGGACGGTGATGCGGTCGCCGGGGGCGACGCGGAACTGGGCGTTGCCGTGGCGGATGATCGCGTACATGGGAACCCCACTTCGAAAGAGACCCGTCAGAACCCCCGGCAGAAGGGGAGGGATTTAATCAGATGGGCGGGGGGGATTCAACAAAAAAGGGGCCGGGATCCTCCCCCCCGTGAAGCGAAGACGACGGCACAGCAGGGGGATTCACCCTTCCGCCCTCGCCACGGGCGCAGGCGCGTGAGACGGCCTCCTTCGCTTAAGCGTCATGGATCCCCGCCCGCCTCACACCGGGTTGCCGGAGGCCCCGAAGGAGAGGACCTGGAACTGCTCGTGAAGGAGCCCGGGGGCGGCGACCACGCGGAGCGTCTTGCGGTAGCGGGCCTCCAGCGCGGCGAGCTGGGTCCCCTTCGTCTGGTGGAGGTAGTCGGCGACCTCGGGGGCGGCCCGGACCTCGATCGCGGCGACGTCGGACCAGGGGAGACGGCCGCGGCACTCGCGCAGCGCCGCCAGGGCGGCGCTCACCGGCGACGGCACCGTCCCCGTCCCTCCGCACCGCGGGCAGGGCTGCGTCGAGAGCGTCGCCGGGCTGGGCCGCACCTTCTCGCGGATGATCTGGTAGAGACAGGAGCCGGGCATCCGGGCGACGGAGACCTGGCTGCGGTCGGACCGGAAGGCGTCGCGGACCGCCTTTTCCAGGGTGCGCCGGTTGCGGGACTGCCGCAGGTCGATGAAGTCGATGACGACGACGCCGCCGAGGTCGCGCAGGCGGAGCTGGCGGGCGATCGCCGCCGCCGCGTCGAGGTCGGCCTGGAGCGCCGTCTCCTCGGGGCTGCCCGTCCGGGTGAGGCGGCCCGAGTTCACGTCGATCGTCGTCATCGCCTCCGTGTGTTCGATCACGATCGAGCCGCCGCAGGGGAGCTCGACGGTGCGGGCGTAGATCTGGGCGATCTGGGCCTCGACGCCGAAGCGCCGGAAGACCGGGTCCTCGCCGTCGTAGAGCCGGACGCGCTGCTCGTGGCGAGGCATCGCCTCGCGGAAGAAGGCGAGGACGCGCTGGTGGGCGGCCGCGTCGTCGATGAGGACCTCCTCGATCTCCCGGCTGAAGACGTCGCGGATGGCGCGGATGGCGAGGTCGCCCTCCTGGACGAGGAGGAGGGGCCCGGGCGTCTCCTTCGCCCGCCGGCTGGCCGCCTCCCAGGTGCGGACGAGGTACTCGAGGTCCTTGCGCAGGTCCTCCGGGTCCATGTCCGAGCCGGCGGTGCGGATGATGAAGCCGACGTCCTTGGGAGGCGAGAGGGTCTCGAGCATGGTCCGCAGCTCGCGGCGGGCCTTGTCGCCGTCGATGCGCTTGGAGACGCCGACGCGGGGGGTGAGGGGCGTCAGGACGAGGAATCGGCCGGGAAGGCTGATCTCCATCGTGACGGACGCGCCCTTCTCGCCGAAAGCGTCGCGGGTGACCTCGACGATCACCTCCTGGCCGGGCTTGACGAGGTTCTGGATGAGGCGGGGGGGGCGCTTCGGGCCGCCGCGCGGGGGCCGGCGGCCGGGAGGCGGGGGCGGGCCCTCGCCCTCGCCGCGCACTTCCGTGACGTGCAGGAAGGCGTTCTTGGGCAGGCCGATATTGACGAACGCGGCCTGGAGCGCCGCGTGGGTGCTCGTCACCACGCCCTTGTAGAGGTTGCCCACCAGCGTCTCGCGCGAGGGGCGCTCGAGGTAGAACTCTTCGAGCCGGTCGCCCTGGAGGACGGCGATGCGCGTCTCCTCGGGCTCGGTGGCGTTGATGAGCATCCGGCGGGGCCCGCCCGCGGGGGCTTTCGCCCCGCGGTCCCCGGCCTTCGGTGCCGGGTGACCGGCTCCCGGCCGGCGGTCCCCGGCCGGGGGGGCCGAGTCGGCGGTCGCCGGGGCCGCGGCGCCGGCGGGTTGCGCCGGGAGGGCGGCCGCGTTCGGGTCGCGCTTGCGTCCGTGCCGGCCGCGGCGGCGGCGCTTTTTTCCGGAGGGGGGACCGCCCGCGGCCGGCGCGGGGGCGGTCGCCGGGAGCGCGGACGGGGTGGTCTCCGGCGCGGCCGGAGACGGCGACGCCACGGCGGCGGAAGACGGGGCGGGAACGAGGGGGGCGCTCGGCGGAAGCCCGACGCCGGGCGCGGCCGCCGCCGGGGCCTCTCCCTGCCGCTGCTTCCGGTGCTTCCGGCCGCCCCGACGCCGACGCCGGCGCCGATGCGCCCCGTCGCCTTC
>CAYUME010000738.1:0-3029 GCA_964445475.1 uncultured Planctomycetia bacterium | reverse complement strand
GATTCTTTACAATAATGAGGCGTAGTAATAGCATATTTTGAGCAACTCAAAGATCCTGCTAAATGGGAGAGGGTAGTGCTGGCTACCTTGGGATTCCTTTTGTTTGTATTCCATTTGTTGATTCAGATTGATGTACACAAAGGGATGGCCAGGAGTCGCAGGGCTCTCGCGCCAAATGGCGTAAACGGTGTACCGGCATATGGAACATGGAAATACGGTGTTTGGTATTGCCTGATGTTTACCTTTGGGAGTCTTATTGCCGCGGTTGGTCTAGTCTGGTTCGTTTTGCGGGATTGGCTGCTATATGTGATCAGTGGATAAGTCGTCCTTGGCGCATCTTGGCGAACTTGGCGCCTAGGCGTTTCACGTTAGCCGGAGGCCTTCCATGCGCCTTCTGCCCCTCGCCGCCCTCCTCGCCCTTGCCGCCCCCGCCCTCGCCGGCCCGGCCCAGCCCTGCCCTCTCAATCACGGCCGGTGGGAGCCCAATCCGGCCCTCACCGACGAGTTCGACGGCGACAAACTCGACGAGACGAAGTGGTGGCCGTACAATCCCGGCTGGAAAGGCCGCCAGCCGGGCTTCTTCAATCCGAAGAATGTCCGTGTGGCCGACGGGATGCTCCACCTCGACGCGAAGAAGGAGACCCTGCCGGACCTTCCCCAGGGCTACCACACCTGGACGACCGCCTTCGTGAAGGGCAAACAGCTCGTCCGCTACGGCTACTTCGAGATCCGCGCCCGCGCCATGGACTCCCAGGCCTCCAGCGCCTTCTGGTTCTACGACGGCACCCCCGAGATCTGGTCCGAGATCGACGTCTTCGAGATCGGCGCCCGCCCGCAGCCGAACAACTACTACACGAACACCCACCTCTTCCACACCCTCGTCGAGACCTCCCACTGGCACAAGAGCCGCATCTGGAAGGCGCCCTACAACCTCGCCAGGGAATTCCACGTCTACGGCCTCGAGTGGGACCCCGAGGTCATACGGTTCACGATCGACGGCGCGGTCACCCGCGAGGAGAAGAACACCCACTGGCACCAGCTCCTGGCCCTCTGCTTTGACAGCGAGACCTTCCCGGACTGGTTCGGCCTCCCCAAGGACGACGCGCTCCCGGCGACCTTCAGCGTCGACTATGTCCGGACGTGGAAACGGAAGGATGGCCCGCCGGACGACCGGCCCGAGGCGGTCGAGATCACGTTCCCCGGGCGCGCCGGCGGGGCGGAGGGGCCGTACCGCCTCAAGGCCGAGGGGGGAGGGGCGCTGGCCGTGAAGCCGACCGGAGGGGCCGAGCGACCAGGCCGTCTCCACGTCGAGTACGCCGACGACGCCTATTACGCCGCGCAGAAGGACCCCGAGATCCAGAAGCGGGTGGTTCTGAAAGACAAGGACGGCAAGGTTCTGGTCTTCACGATCCAGTGGTCGAAGACCGAGCCGTGGAAACGGGAAGAGCGGCAGGGCTCGGGCGAGGCAGCCGGGTCGAAGTCGCCGCCCGTCAACGGCTACCACGCCGTCGGCGTCGATGTCCGCCCCGCCGCCCGCAAGCCGCGCGGCACCGCCGAGGTCTTCGACTTCCAGGCCGAGGACGGCAAGCCGGTTCGGGTGACCGTGCGGCACTGACGAGCCGCCGGGGCAAAGGGAGCGGGGGGATTCAGGAGGGCTTGCTGCCGGGACGGCCTGACCAATATCCCGGCTTGCGGTTAAGGTGCATTACGGCAGCGATATAGATCGTGTCGCCGTCCACCCGGTAGATCAGGCCGTACGGAAATCGGGGGATGAGGTAGCGGCGATAAGGCCCCTTGATCCGGCGCCACAAGAGGGGATGACGGGTGATTTCGAGTGTGGCGGCCTCGACCGCGTCGAGAAGGGATCGGCCCAGGCCCGGTCGGCAGGATTCGTAGAAGGTCGTCGCTTCGGTCAGCTCGAGGAGTGCTTCCGGATCGAAGACCGTTTTCAGCACCCGAGTCCCTTTCGGATGCGCTTGAAGGCCTGGGCCGCGGGGATGCCCTTCCGGGCGCCCCGGCGGTATGATGCGAACCGGCGCTCTGCCTCCCGGACCCACGCCTCTTCAACGTCGGTCAGGGGGACCCGGTCCAGGCTCTGGATGAGCCGCTCCGCGAGCAGCTCGCGGTCCGGTCCGGCCAGTCGGATCGCCCGACGCTCGATTTCTCTCATGTGCGGACTCATGCAACGATCCTTGTCAGGAGTGAGCCTCGTGGGTTCGATTGTAAGCGCGGCTCGTTGCAAAAGCAAAGCACTTTGCCGCCTGGCCTGCGTGCTCCTCCTCGCCCCCGCCCTCCTCGACGCCGCCCCCGCGCCGTGGAAGCCGGACCTCTACCTCGGCAACGGCGGACTCTGGCGTCAGCGCATCGCCGTCGAGGTGCGCAACGACCAGCCGGCCGCCGTCGCGGGCGAGCCGGTCTCCCTCCGCGTCGGCGCCGGCGACGGCGAGGCCGCCCTTGCCGGCACGCCCGTCGACGCGCTCCGCGTCTGCGACGCGCTGGGCCGCGAGATGCTCTACGCCGTCACCGCCCCCGCCGGCCAGGAGGTCCGCAAGGGGCCGATCCCCGCGGGCGGCACGCTGACGATTCCCGCCGAGTGCCCCGCCGGCGGCACGGCCGTCTATCACCTCTATTACGACAACCCCGAGGCGTGGGCCGTCCCGGACTTCCTCGAGGGGAGCCGCGACCTCCGCAACGGCAGGCTCGAGAACGGCACGGGCGACACGCCCGCCGGCTGGGCCCACGACGCGAACGACGACGCGCACCGCACCGCCTGGGTCGAGGAATCCCCCCACGGCGGCACGAAGTGCCTCCGGACGACCGTCGCCGAGGGCGCGGAGCCCACGTGGATCGCCACCCGCCAGCGCGGCATCCGCGTCGCCGCCGGCGCGAAATACGAGATGCGTGCTTGGGTGAAGGCCCGCGACGTCAAGGGCATGGCCGGCTGGTACATCCACGTCGGTAACGAGGCCAACTCGATGATGATCGCCCCCATGCTCGACGGCGGGGGCGGGACGTACGACTGGAAGGAG
>CAYUME010000737.1:0-3030 GCA_964445475.1 uncultured Planctomycetia bacterium | reverse complement strand
GCGTCTTCCAATGCCTGCGCAAACAGCGGACCGACGGGGATCGCGCCCGCCTCGAGCATTACCGCGACGCCGCCGGCGCGAGCCAGGCGCCCGGCGTCGATCCCGAGCCCGTCGCTCACGTCCATCATCGCCGTCGGCCGGAGCCGCCGGACGATCGCGCGCGCCTCGCGCAGCCGCGGCGCGAACCGGAGGTGCCGGCCGAGGATCGACCCGCCGAGGGCGCCGGTCACCCAGACCCAGTCGCCCGGCCGCGCCCCGGAGCGCAGGACCGGCCCGCCGGGGCCCGCCTCGCCCCAGACCGCCACCGAGACGGAGAAGGGCCCGGAGGTCGAGGCCGTGTCGCCGCCCACCAGCGCCACGCCGGACCGCCGCGCCGCGGCCTCGAGCCCCGCCATCACCTGCCGCATGCGCGCCAGGCCGAACCCGCGGGGCACCGCCGCGGCCGCGACCGCGTACCGCGGCACGCCGCCCATCGCCGCGATGTCGCTCAGCGGCCGGTTGAGCGCCTTCCAGCCGATCCAAAACGGCTTCGCCGTTTTGGATCGGAAATGGACACCCTCGACCACGGAATCGATCTTGAAGAGGCCGGGCGCGCCGCCGCGCGGCCCGCGCACGACGGCGCAATCGTCGCCGATGCCGGCGAGGACGCCCCGCCCGCCGCGCGAGCGGCCGGGGGCATGGCGCCGGATCAGCCAGTCGAGGAAGTCCCGTTCGTCGCGTGCCACGGGGCCGATTATAGCAGACGCGACCGGGGGGGATGAAGCGAAGACGCCCCGCTCGAATGGGTTGTCCAGGTCATCATGTGGACAGGAGGACGTGCGGGTCCCCGGCTCAGGGGCCTGTCGGACGCACGTAGATCCGGGCCTCGCCCCGCTTCGCCTTCGCGTCCGCCGCGTTCTGCTCCCGGATCCGCGCCGCCGCGTCGAAGGCCTTGTGATAGAGGGGGCGGGTCTCCTCCCAGCGCGTCCAGAGGGCCTCCCCGTCGTCGGAATTCCCCAGCAGGCCGGTCTTCGCGAACGTCCGCGCGACCAGGATCTCCTCGCACCAGAAGCAGTACCGGTCGTTGTCCCGCAGGTTCTCCCCGCGCCCCGTCTTCCCGAAGTCCCAGTTCTCGTGACGCCCGTTCATCAGGCACCGCCCCTCGCTGTGCCAGGCCCCCTCCTCCTCGACGCCCCCCAGCCAGCAGACGCCGATCACGCTGGCCGGGTCGGGGTTGAGCGCGCCCCCCGGCGCGAGGTGCGCCCAGGGCAGCAGGCGCCGTTCCGTCGCGTAGGCGATGTTCGAGACCGAGAAGATCGAGGGCCGGCCGGGCGGCCTGCGGCCGGACCGGGATCCCGCCTTCAGGATGTACTCGTCCCGCAGACCCCCGTAGGCGTGCCCGAACTCGTGGTGCGTGTAGGCGGCGAAGGCGACCCGGACGCGGGCCTGGCTGTCCGACGAGGCGAGCGTGCGGCATTTTCCGCTGGGGTTGCGCCGACGCTCGTCCAGGACGAGCAGGACGACGGTCGCGTGCGTCAGGTCGCGTCCCTGCCGGGCGGGATTGACGCCGAGGCGGTCGAGGGCGGCGAAGACCGCCGCGCGCGTCTCCGCGCCTTCCACCTCGCCCACGTCGGCGGGGGTGGCGGGGAGGCGGTAGAAGGACTTCTTCTCGGGCGTGGCGCGCCCCTCGCCCGGCGTCCAGAGTCCGCGCACGCGGAAGGCGCCGCGGAGCTGGCTCCAGGGGGTGTACTGGAGGAACCGGTCGTACCACGCCCGCACGTCCTTCTCGAATTGCGCGCGCTCGTCGGCCAGGTAGCCGTCCCCCAGGATCGCCACGTCGATCCGCTTCCCCTCGGGGATGGGGACTTGGCGCCCCGGCTGCCGGAGGTCCGGCATCCACGGCCGCTCCCACGTCTCGCGGCCGACCTCGATGACGTCCGACGGTGCCGGCGCGGCCAGGGGAAGGAGAACGAGGAGCAGCATCTTCATCGCGAAGCCCCTTGTTGACGACGTGTACAAAGCACGGAGCCACGGAGGACACGGAGAAGGCACGGAGAAAGACGGGGACACAATGGAGTCTAGCAGATCCAGCCCTTGAGTCAGCCTGTTGACAACGCCTCCGCGTCGTCTCCGTGCTTTGTTCCCTTTCGCTCCGGCCGGCTATCGCACCGCCCGCCCCTGGATCCGTTCCACGCGCCCCGTGGACCGGCTGAAGAAGACCTCCCGGTCGCCCACCCGGCAGCCGACGCGGTCCTCCTCCGCGACCAGCCGGACCGGCAGGGCCTTCCCCGTCTCGCGGTCCATCACCTGCATCACGACCAGGAAAGGGTCCTCCGCCGCCGCCTTGCGGGGGGAGAGCTCCAGGCGCCACGCCCCGGGCTCGTGGCACCGCGCGCCCGCGTCCTTCGCGCTCGGCTCGGTCGGGTAGTTCGTCCCGTCGACCTCGAACTCCCGTCCCCGCCCGCCGACCTTCGTCATCTCCTGGTTCCCCGCCTCCGGCAGCAGGGCGGTCAGGACCAGCCGCCCCCGGCCGCCCTGTTCCGACCGGTCCACCGTCGCCGTGCCCCCTTCCACCTTCGGCTCCTCCATCGCGTGCAGCAGCCAGGTCTTCCGGAAGGCGGGGTCGGCGGCGACGACGCGGTCGAAGACCACGAGCGCCGCCGGCGTGCCCGGGCCCTTCAGGTTCAGGAAAACGAAGGATCGGACGACCTGCCGGACCTTCGGCGAGTAGGCGCGGGTCAGGTCGCCCGTCAGGTAGGCGTAGTCGGGCGCCGCCGCCTTCGGGTCGGGGCCGGCGCCCTGGGCGAGGACCTCGCCGGTCTGGTAGCCGTTCTTCGGGTCGAGGAGGACCTCGAGCGTCGACGCCTCGCGGCGGCCGTTGGGGAGGCGCTGGCCGCCGTCGTTGCCGGCGTTGCGGCCGAACGCCTCCTTCGGGTCGCGGACGAGGAGGCTGTTGTGGGCGATGGTGCGCCAGGAGTAGTTCAGGTTGTGCGGGCTGCCGTAGCCGCCGGAGGTGCCCTGGTAGAGGCCCGAGTCGATCGCCCACGGGCC
>CAYUME010000736.1:0-3033 GCA_964445475.1 uncultured Planctomycetia bacterium | reverse complement strand
GGCGCTGATGATCTGGTCGTACTCGCCCTCGACGGGCCCGGTGCCCCAGTTGCCGGCCTCGGCGTTGGCCTTGAGATGCTCGAACATCGCCTTGTGGGGTTCCTTGCGGATCCGTTCCCGGAGGGCCGGGATGTCCGCCTTGCCGAAGAGGAGGCGGGGGTGATCCTGGGCGGGAGCCGGGCCCGCCAGGGCGCAAGCCATCGCCGTCAGCAGCCAGCCTCTCATGCCAGGTTCCCCTTCCGGTTCGATGGCCAGGCGGGACGCGCGAGGGACAATCCCTGCGTGAGTATACCCTCGGGGGCGGGGCGGTTAGCGGCCTCAGGGCGAAGGCGGGGCGTTCGAGGGGGACGGGCCGGGAATCGCACGGGCGGTGCTTACCGTGCCGGTTTGACCGCCCGCCGGTCCCGGATCGACTTGCCAATGGCGTCCGCCTGCCCCCGGTAACGCTCCCACATTGTGGTGACGAACGGGTGGCTCGTCGCCTTCGCGCCCTCCTCCGCGATCCATCGATCCACGTATTCGAAATAGACGGGGTGGCCCCAGCACTCGACCATACCGGTCAGCCGCGTCGCGAGGGCCTGGCCGACCCAGGTCGGGCCGTTCAGCTTCCGGTACGCCTCGGCCTTCGTCCCGTTGTTGTCGCCCTTGCCGAACGTCCCCCATGTCGCGGGGTCCACCTCCTCGTGCCCCGAGTTGGGATTCGCCAGCGTGATGCGCCAGAGCGCCGTCTGCCCCTTGAATCCCTTGCCGGCGTAGGTCTGCTGGTCCTCCTGGAACGTCGCCCGGACGCGCATCATCCCCTCGTGCCCCAGCATGTGGCCGGCGAAGAGGATGGGCCACTTCCGGCCGGAGTCGTGGCCGCCGTTCGCCACCCAGAGGTCGTCGTTCGACCGGACGGCGCCGTAATAATCGATCCCCTTCTGAACGAAGCGCAGGAGCAGCGTCTCGCGCCGGCACTGCGGGTCGTCCAGGAGGACCAGGAGCCCGACGGCGGAGACGATGTCGGTGATCTCCCGTCCGTAATCGGGCATGTTCTCGAGGGGATGCATCATCCGGTTGACCCACTCCCGCTGGTGGTCGAGCCAGATCCGCTCCAGGACCCGCTCGTAGGGTGCGATCTCGGGAACCGCTTCGGGGGGCTCGAGCCGGGGGAGCAGGTCGCGCCGCAGCTGCCCCGCGGTGAACGACTCCCGCCACGTCCCGACGTAGGCTGGCCGGAAGGCGTCCGTCGGCGGGGGCGACGCCACGCATGTGAGGACCGCCGCCGTGCGCAGGGGGCCGCGCGCTCCCTGACCGGGGACCGTGTCCGGCGTCCGGTCGCCCACCTTCGCGAGGCTCGCCGTCGTCACGAGGGACTGGCCGGGCTTCAGGACGAGGGGGACCGCGGCGCGGAGCGAGGCGTCAAAGCCGGAGCAGCGGTCGTCGTATCCCTGCTTGTCTCCGGCGGGGGGATCGACCACGGACCCGTTCCGCCCCGCTTCCGGTGCCGGGGACACGGCCTTGACCGTGACCGGGCCGGCCACCCACAAGTCGCCGGTGACGTACCGCCCGGTTCGGGCGGGCTTCTCGAAGGTCCAGGTGATGCCGTGCTGGGAGACCTCGGCCCGGTCCTCCGGCGCGTCGGCGGGCCCGGCCTGGGCGACCGCCGCAGCCATCCCGAGGAGCGGGCACGCCGCCAGCAGGCGAACGAGGCGACGGTTCAGGGGCCGGCGGATCCGACTGTCCATGGCGTTGGCGCCTCCTCTGTTGATCCGGCGTGTCCCCGGCGGCCGGATGTCTATTACTCTTCCGGCTTCGGCTCGGGCGGCTTGATCTCGGGCGGCTTCACCTCGAGCGCCTCCCGGGCGGGCAGCGCGGGGAACTTCGCGTGCGGCTCGGCCTGGTACCACCAGGCGACCGACGCGATGTCGTCCTGCAGCGGCAGGTACCGTCCGCCCTTCTGCCAGCCGAGCGCCTGGATCGTCACGCGCAGGTCCTTCTCATCCAGATGTGCTGGATCGCGCCGGGCCCTTCGATCTCGGCCATGGTGAAGGTGGTCTTCGCGGCGATGCGGACGGAGGGGGAGACCTTCCAGCCCTGGCCGAGGTCGCGGGCGGCGGCCTTCCCGGTGCCCTCGGTGGCCATGCCGCCCTTGCCCTTCTCGCCGGTGAAGTTCTCGGGGCTGATGGATCGGGTCTTGGCGTTGGAGAGCCGAGGCAGGTTGCCGAGGCCCGCGTCGAGGCCGTTGTAGGGGGCCTCGCCGGCGAAGGCCGGGGCGCACCAGGCGGCGCCGGCGAGGAGGAGGCCGGGGAGGGCCGTGCGCAGGGTCGTCATGGACGCTCTTTTCATCAGGTCATTCAGTGAATCGGGGTAACTTCCCTGGCGGGCGTTTGTCGTATAGGCGCTTGTTCTTCTCGGCCGTGTCCTTGTCCCCCGGCCACCATTCGTCGGAGGAAATCATCGCGATCTGATTGCCTTCATCCCACACTTGATAACGTGCTCGGCATGTCCCGATGGGCGTGGTTAAATTGACCGTCATCTCCATTTCGACGTCGTAACCGGTGCGTGGCGTGTGTTGTGCGTCGAGGTACGGCCTTGTCAGGAGTTTGACGCGATTGACGTGGGGAAATGTCATGGCCAGGGTCGTCAGGTCAGGCGATCGGAACAGGGCAGACAAGGAGGGCGTGTTCGTATACGGCTCGGTCGCGAGAAGGTCGCGAAGCAGCAACCGGGGCGTATCCTCGACCCAACTCTCGTCGGGAATGGTGTATGACCGATCGCTCGTCCCGATGTGCAGGGTTATCTTGCAGGGGCGTGTTCGTAGGTCGTCCGTGATGAGCGCGATCGCCTGCGTTCGGTTTTTGGTTGGCACCGATACGTCGTAGGCTACGGAGCCCTCCAGGGAGCAGTCGATCCCAGACGACTTTAGGAGCGATCGAAGGTGGCAGTGCGTGATCTCGTCGAGACCGTCCACGGTGGCAACAAAGGACCAGCCGGTTATCGGGCCATCCGGCAAGATGGCGGGATCTTGCGTCGTGCATGAGGAACAGGCCA
>CAYUME010000735.1:0-3036 GCA_964445475.1 uncultured Planctomycetia bacterium | reverse complement strand
GGGCCGCCGGCGAGGTCGAAGAAGGCGGGGGGCTTCTTCGACCGGCTGCCTTTCCCGCCGCCGGCGCCGAAGGCGATCACCGGCTTCACGCCGGTGAACTCGCACCAGACCGCGGGCATCCCCTCGCCGAGAGTCACGTCCAGGTACCGGGTGTCGCTCTCGTACATCCGGAAGGCGACCGTCCAGTCGGTCCACGCCTTCGCGCGCGAATCGACCGGTTGGAAGCCCTGGCCGGTGACGACGAGGGGGGACTCGGCGATCGCACGCGAGCCGCCCCCGTCGAACGTGGTCGGGAGGAAGATCTCGATCCCCTCCGCGGTGGCGTCGACCTTGTGGGGCATCGCCCAGAGGCCGGTGCCGTACGGCTGGAAGATCAGGTTCTGGTACCACTTGTTGCTGGGGACGGGCGCGCCGACGTCCTGGACGAGGTAGAGCCGCCGCTTCTCGGTCTCCTCGACCAGGTCGGCGTTGCGCTTCTTGTCGACCATCAGGCCGGGGGGAGGCACGGAGGCGTAGGAGCCCTTGCCGACAGGGACCGGCTCCTGGGCGGAGGCGGGGAGGGCTGCGAGGGCGCACGCGGCGCCGAGGGCGAGGAGGGGGAAAGTCGGTCGGATGCTCATGCGCGTGATTCCTTGAAGGGGACGGCCGCACCGGTTCCCTACTCTACGCCAAGCGCGCCGCCGTGACAATCCTCTGGCCTCCCGCCGCGCCTTTCCGCTATACCTATTCTTGGCCCGCCCGCCGGCGCGGCCTGACATCCGTCCCGAGGAGAAGGTCATGACGCAGACCCGACGCGACTTCCTGGCCCAGGCCTCCGCGGCCGGCGTCGCCTCCCTTTCGGGCTGCGCCCCCCTCGGGGCGGCGGACGCGCCCGGGCACGACGTCGTCGTCTATGGCGGCACGCCCGGCGGCGTGGCGGCGGCGGTCGCGGCCGCCCGGAGGGGCGCCTCCGTCCTGCTCGTGGAGCAGACCGGCCACGTCGGCGGGCTCAACACCAGCGGCATCAACACCGCCGAGACCGAGCACATGCTCAAGTGGACGATCGGCGGGCTCGCCCTCGAGTTCTACGGGCGGCTGGGCCAGGCGGCCGGCAAGGACGGGCCCGCCTTCTACTTTCTCTCCAGCACGGCCGAGAAGGCCTTCGAGGCGATGCTCGCCGAGGCGAAGGTCGCCGTCCGGCGCGGCCTGCGCGTCGCAAAGGTCGAGAAGATCGGTCCGCGCATCGGGCGGATCGTTCTCACGGACGGGTCCGTCGTCGCGGGAAAGGCCTTCGTCGACGCGACGTACGAGGGCGACCTGGCGGCCCGGGCGGGCGTCGCCATGACGTGGGGGCGCGAGGGGCGGGACGCCTACGGCGAGCCCCTCGCCGGCGCGCGTCTCGAGCCCCGGCCCGTGGAGGCGCCCACGCAGGACGACGCGGGCCGGCTCCTGCCGGGGATCAGCGTCCGCGCGGCCGACGTGACGGAGGGCGCGGGCGACCGGAAGGTGATGAACTACAACTTCCGGCTCTGCTTCACCCGGAAGCCGGAGAACCGCGCCCCGCTCCCGAAGCCCGAGCGCTACGACCGCGCCCGCTTCCGGGTCCTCGAGAACTGGATCCGCGCGCGCGCCGCGGCCGGCCAGAAGACCGCCCTCGGCCACGTCGTCGACCTGTACAAGCGCGCGGACGACAAGTTCGAGGTCAACAACAAGCAGGCCGCCGTCGTCTCCATCGGCCACTTCGGCGGCCAGTTCGACTACCCCGACGCCGGCTACGCCCGGCGCGACGCGATCGTCCAGGACCACCGCGACTACACGCTGGGGCTGCTGCACTTCCTCGCGACCGACGAGGCCGTCCCCGAGGCGCTGCGCGCGGAGACGGCGTCGTGGGGGCTGGCGCGGGACGAGTTCGCCGACAACGGGAACTGGCCGTACTACCTCTACATCCGCGAGGCGCGCCGGATGAAGGGGCGGCTCGTCGTGACGCAGAAGGACGTCCAGGACGAGCGGCGGAAGCCCGACGCCGTCGGGATCGCCTCCCACTTCATCGACTGCCACCACGTCCAGCGCGCGGCGGTGTCGCCCGACGCCTTCGCCAACGAGGGGCGCATCTGGCGGATCGGGTGGGCCTACCAGGTCCCGTATCGGGCGCTGACGCCGGAGGCGTCGCAGGCGGACAACCTCCTCGTCCCGGTGGCGGCCTCCTTCTCGCACGTCGCCTTCTGCACCTTCCGGCTCGAGTCGGTCTGGATGATCGCGGGGCACGCGGCGGGCGCGGCGGCGGCGATGGCGGCACGGGCGGGGACGGCGGTGCAGGAGGTCGAGGTCGCGGCGCTGCGGAAGGAGCTGGCCGCGCAGCGGCAGGTGGTCGACTTCGCGCCGGGCCAGCCGGAGAAGTTCCCGGGCGGTCCGGGGCATCCGGAGTTCTGAGGCCGGGCGATTAGAACAAACCACGGAGGCGCGGAGGAGACGGAACGGATATATGGAACCGCCGATTCACGCCGATCCGGGGGATGTATCGGCGAAAATCGGCGTGCATCGGCGGTTACACAAACCGTCTCCGTGCATTCCATGTCTCCGTTGTTTGATCCCTTTTTGGATCGAGGCCTCGCATGGGCATGTTCACGGTGGAGCACGGGCTGGGGGCGGCGGAGGTGCGGCGGCGGATCGAGGCGAAGTTCAAGGAGCTGGCGGAGGGCGTGGGGGCGACCTACGCCGTCGACCCCGTCCAGCCGGTCGTCACCTTCCAGGGCCGCCACGCCTTCGCGGGGGCGGTGGCGGGGAAGGCGACGTGGGACGACGCCAAGGTCACCGTCGAGATCCGCGCCGACCGCCTCGAGGGCATGGTCGAGGCGAAGGTCAAGGACGTCGTCGAGGAGGCGATCCGCAGGAGATTATTCCAATAACGCTTACCGTATCAAACGCCGTCAAGAAGATCTGTACCATCTGTCGGCAGATATCGAAGCAATAAAGACCTTGTTGCAAGAGATCGCGCAAATCCTTCTAGGAGCGCGTCGGGGTAATGCGGGTGCGCGCTCCTAGGAGCCCGTCGGCGGG
>CAYUME010000734.1:0-3041 GCA_964445475.1 uncultured Planctomycetia bacterium | reverse complement strand
CGCCGCGCTGCGGGAAAGCGAGGGGCTCTATCGGACCCTGCTCGACGTGACCGGCACGGGGTTCATGATGCTGGACATGAAGGGCCGCGTGCTCGAGGCCAACGAGGAGTACCTCCGCCTCACCGGCCGGGCGGACATGCAGGAGATCCTGGGACGGTCCGTCGTCGAGTGGACCGCGCCGCACGACCGGAAACGGAACGCCCGGGAGGTCCGGACGTGCCTGGAAACGGGCCGGGTGCGGCTCCTCGAGATCGACTACGCGAAGCCGGACGGCAGCCTGCAGCCGGTTGAGATCAATGCCGCGCTCGTCGCGCGGGGGGCGGAGAAGCGCATCCTGACCGTCTGCCGCGACATCCGCGACCGGCGGCGCATGGAGGAACAGCTCCGCCAGAGCGAAAAGATGCAGGCCGTGGGCCAGCTGGCCGGGGGGATCGCCCATGACTTCACCAACCAGCTCACGGGGATCCTGGGATTCGCCGAGATGCTGGCCGACCGCCTGGACGACCCTCGGCTTCGCGGCTACGCGGAGAGCATCCGTGCCGCCGCGGGGCGCGCCGGCGCGCTGACCGGGCAGCTCCTGGCCTTCGGCCGCAAGGGCAGGATTCAGTCCGTCCCCGTCGACCTCCACGGCATCATCGCCGAGGTGGTCGGCCTCCTGCAGCACAGCATCGACAAGCGCATCCGGATCCGGACCCGGATGGACGCCGCCCCCTCCCTCGTCACGGGCGATCCGACCCAGCTCCAGAACGCGATCCTCAACCTCGCCCTGAACGCGCGCGACGCAATGCCTGAGGGCGGCGAACTGGCCTTCGAGACGGACTCGGATGCGCCGGGGGCCAACGTCCGCGAGGCGCAGACGCCCGCGCTCCCCGACGGCCCTTATGTCCGGCTCGCGGTCACGGACACGGGGCGGGGCATGGATGAGGAGACGCGGAGCCACCTCTTCGAGCCCTTCTTCACCACCAAACGCGTCGGCAAGGGGACGGGGATGGGGCTGGCCGCCGTCTACGGCACCATCCGGAGCCACCACGGCCTCATCCGCATCGACAGCACGCCCGGGCGGGGCACGACCGTCACGATCCACCTGCCGCAGGCCGCGGACCTGCCCGCGCCGGAGCCCCCCCCTTCCGCGGCACCGCAGCCGGACCGGGCGGCGCGGATCCTGGTCGTGGACGACGAGGAAGTCTGCCGGACCCTCGCGACCGAGCTGCTCCGCGCCGAGGGGCACCAGGTGACCGCCTTCGCGGACGGCCAGGAGACCGTGCGGCACGTCGAGCAGGCGGGGACAGAGGTCGACCTGGTGATCCTGGACCTGGTCATGCCGGGGATGAGCGCACGCGACGCCTTCCGGGCCCTGCGCGCGCTGCGGCCGGGGACCCGGGTGCTCCTGGCCTCCGGCTACAGTCTCGAGGGCGAGGCGCAAAGCCTCCTGGACGAGGGCGCCCGGGGATTCGTCCAGAAGCCGTTCCACGCACAGGACCTTCTCCGGGCCGTCGCGGAAGCGCTGCGCGCCTGAGGGCCAGGCCCCGCCTGGCCGCTCCTTCACGGCACCCGCGCCGGGCTTGGCGGCGATGCGGGCTTACGCGCCCCCGTCCGACGACGCGGTCGGGCCGGGGGACAGGACGGAAGCCGGCACACCGCCCGCCTTCCGCCCCAGGTGCCGCCGGGTCAGCGTCGCCGCCACGCCGCTGAGAAGGAAAAGCGACAACAGGTTCGGGATCGCCATGGCGGCGTTCGCGGCGTCGGCGAAGTTCCAGACGACCTGGATCGACGTGAGCGACCCGACCATCACCGCCGCCACCCAGAGCAGGCGGTACCCGCGGATCACCTTCGGCCCGAACAGGTACTCCACGGCCTTCTCCCCGTAGTAGCACCACCCGAGGATCGTCGAGGCGACGAACGTCGCCAGCCCGACGGTCAGCACCAGCGACCCCGCGACGGGGATGTCCTCGAAGGTCTTCCGTGCGAGCTCGGCCCCCTTCAGGCCCGTCGCCCACTCGCCCCCGTTGACGATCACCACTCCCGTCAGGGCGCAGACGACGACCGTGTCCCAGAAGGTGCCCGTCATGGAGACGAGCGCCTGGCGGACGGGATCCCGCGTCTGGGCCGCCGCGGCAATGATCGGCGCGCTGCCCAGCCCCGACTCGTTGGAGAAGAGCCCCCGGGCGATCCCGAACCGCAGGGCGGCCGCGACGCCCGCCCCCGCGAAGCCGCCCACCGCCGCGTGCCCGGTGAAGGCGGACCTCACGATGATGGCGACCGCCGCGGGGACCGTGTCGATCTTCATCGCCAGCAGGGCCAGGCAGCCGAGGACATAGAAGACCGCCATGAAGGGCACCAGGCGCTCGCAGATCCGGGCGATCGACCGGACGCCGCCGAGGATGACGAGCCCCGTGAAGGTCGTGACCACCCCGCCGACCACCCACCGGATCGCGGGGACGCCGAGGAGCGGGGCGCCCAGGCCTCGACCCGGCGCAAAGGCGCAGGCCTCGTCGACCATCGACGCGACCGCATTGGCCTGGACCATGTTGCCGATCCCGAAGGCCGCGACGGCCGTCAGGCCCGCGAAGAGGACGCCCAACCACCGCCGGCCCAGGCCGCGCTCGAGCACGTACATCGGCCCGCCGGCCATCGACCCGTCGGGCATCTGCACGCGGTAGTGGACGGAAAGGAGCGCCTCGGCGTACTTGGTCGCGATCCCGAAGACGCCGGTCAGCCACATCCAGAGAACGGCGCCCGGGCCGCCGGCCGACACGGCGATCGCCACGCCGATGATGTTCCCGGTCCCGATCGTGGCGGCGAGCGCCGTCGTCAACGCCCCGAACTGGCTGATGTCCCCCGCCCCCTCCGACGCGCGCTGGAAGGAGATCCGGATCCCCCGGCCGAGGAACCGCTGGACGACGCCGAGGCGGACGGTGAGGAAGAGGTGCGTGCCGAAGAGCAGGGCCACCATCCAGGGGCCCCAGAGGACGTCGCTGGCGGCCGCGATCCAGCTGCCGACCGCGTCCAGCACGCCCCGGGCGGCCTCCGTCGGCATGGAC
>CAYUME010000733.1:0-3047 GCA_964445475.1 uncultured Planctomycetia bacterium | reverse complement strand
GGGCGTCCATGGTTCCCCTCGTATGCTCTGTCCTGCGATATCCGTTCCCACTCCCTAGGCGGCGCCCACCAGCATCCGTTCCAGCACCTCGCGCTCCCCGGCGGGGAGGCCCACGAAGGCGATCCCGGCGTGGCAGACGCGCTCGTCCTGGGCCAGCTCCGTGAACGCGACCGTCCCCGACAGGCGCAGCGGCGTCCCGGGGGAGAGGGCGAGGACCGCCGTCAGCGGCTGGACGTGCTCGCCCGTGAAGAAGCGGTGGAACCGCTGGTCCTGTTCCTGGTCGCGCGCGAGCGACTCGACGAGGATCCCGCCGGGGCTCAGGTTCACCGCGTGGCACGTCACGCGCTCCGCCCCCTCCGCCACCTCGATCGTCAGGTCCACGGTCTTCCGCGGCCAGCGCCGGTGCTCGCCGAGGGCGAGCGAATCCGCCGCCTGCTCCGCCGCGCGGCTGACGACGCCGACGCGGATGGGCTTGGCGATCTGGCGGAACGTGGAGACCGCCGCCAGGGGCGCGGGGATCCCGCCGCGGTGGAGGAGGATCACCGGCAGGCCCGGGGCCAGGTTGTTGATGCTCTCGATGAAGAGGGCGCACGCCTCGGCATCCGCGCTCGCGTCGACGAAGACGATGTCGAAGAGACCCGTCTCGAACTTGATGCCTGCCTCTTCGAGGTCGTGCGACACCGAGGTGCGGAAGCCGCGCCCGCGCAGGATGCAGCGGACAATCGACGAGCAGCATCGCTCCGGGTCGAAGATCAGCACGTTCAGCATGGTCGGCCTCGCTCGTTCGGGTTCCGGATCGCGCTGGGCCCGCGACGCGCACGCATTAATCTATATCGGGTCGCGCCAAAACCAAACTTGAGTCGTTTTTTCACGCGGTGATCAAGATTCTCCCTTGACAGGACGATAAATAGGGATATAGTGGGTCGAAATGGTTTGATTTCCCGCGTCGGTGTGGCGGTTATCCTGCTCGGAGCGTCCATGTTTGCCGGGACCTACCAGCACACGCTTGACGGGAAAAACCGGATCGTCATCCCGGCCAAGCACCGCGCCGTCATCCCCGAGGCGGAGAGCAACCGGGGCTTCTACGTCTCCCTCTGGCAGCAGGGCGATACGCGCTGTCTTTCGATCTTCACGAAGGCCTCCTGGAAGGAGCTCATGGACCGGCTCGAGGTGCTCGCGGCCCACAACGAGGCCGCCGACGCCTATCTCACGATGATCTCCGCCACCGCCGAGTTCGTCGAGGCGGACCCGGGCTGGCGGATCGTCGTCCCGGAGGTCCTCATCGGGACGGCTCATCTCGGCCGCGAAGTGGTGCTCGTCGGGCGCAAGGGGCAGATCCTCGTGATGAACCCGGCGGACTGGACGCGGTTCCAGGAGGGCCTGAACAACGCCTATCCGGACGTCTACAAGAACGTCATGCGGGTGCAGCGCGAGACGCTTTCGTCCTAGCGGGCCGGACGCGACCTCATCCGTTTCCTTCACGCGGATCATTGGCGGAGGCGAACCATGCCGGGGGCCGAGATGGCGATCGGGAGGGATCCCATGGACGTGCTGCGCGGTCTGATCGGGGAGTGGAAGAACGGACGGGACGGGCGGGAGGTGGCACGCGTCGCCTCGGCCGCCCTGGACGAGGTCTGCGCGCGGGTCTCGCGCGTGCGGCAGCGCTGCCCCGGGGTCGAGATCGACCTGGGCGAGGACGTGCACGCGCTGATCCGGCTGCGCAACCGGCAGCAGCGGCGTCCGCCCCTGTCCGGCGGCCTGCTTCGCGCGGCGACCCTCTGAGCGGGGCGTCTCCGCCCAGCCGGGTCATGCACCAGCCGGTCCTCCTCCGGGAGGTCCTCTCGCTCCTGGCGCCCCGTCCCGGGGACGTCGTGGTGGACGCGACGCTCGGGGGGGGCGGTCACGCCGAGGCCCTGCTCGACGCCATCGCGCCGGGGGGCCTCCTGCTGGGCGTCGACCGCGACCCCGCGGCTCTCCGGGCCGCCTCCGACCGGCTCGCCCGCTTCGGATCCCGGTTCCGGGCGGCGGAAGGCGACTACGCGGATCTCGAGCGTCACCTCCGGGATGCGGGGCTGGGGACGCCACACTCCATCCTGGCGGACTGCGGCCTCTCCTCCCTCCAGCTGGACGACCCCGCCCGCGGTTTCAGCCTGCTGCACGACGGGCCGCTCGACATGCGGTTTTCGCTCCAGACCCCGGTCCGGGCGGCCGATATAGTGAACGGTGAGCCGGAGGAGGCCCTGGCCGACCTGTTCTACGAGCTGGGGGAGGAGCGGGCCTCCCGGCGGATCGCGCGGCGCATCGTGGCGCGGCGCCGGGAGCGGCCCTTCGAGACGACGGGAGACCTGGCGGACGTCGTGTCGCGGGCTGCCGGCGGGCGTCGCGGGCGGATCCACCCCGCCACGCGCGTCTTCCAGGCGATCCGGATCGCCGTCAACGGCGAGCTGGAGAGCCTGGACCGCCTGCTGGACGGGGCGCCGCGCCTGCTGGCGCCCGGCGGGCGGCTGGCGGTGATCGCCTTCCACTCGCTGGAAGACCGGCGCGTGAAGCGCTCGTTCCGGGCGGGGGAGGCGCAGGGCGTCTGGCGTCCCGTGACGAAGAAGCCGGTGACGCCGGCGCGCGAGGAGGCCCTGGGGAACCCGCGGTCGCGGAGCGCGAAGCTGCGGGTGGTCGAACGGCGGAATCCGGAATCCGGAATCGCACCATGCCCGTCCACCGGCTGGTCCTGTGCTTCACGCTCATGACCCTGCTGGGTCTCGTGGCGGTCTACCTGCAGATCCAGCGCGTGCAGCTCGGCTACCGCGTCTCGCAGGAGGAGGCGCGCCTGGCGCAGCTGCAGGAGGCGGTGCGCGACGCGGAGGTCCGGGTGCACCACCGGCGCGATCTCGCCGCGCTCCAGGCGCGGGCGGCGGCCGGTGGGCTTTCGCTCGGCGTCCCGATGGCCGGCCGGGTCGTGGTCGTGGCGGGACGCCGCATCCTCGCCCTGCCCCCCGCGACCGGGAGCGAGCGGATCGCCTGGGCGCCTCGGTGAGGCGATCGGCGCGGGG
>CAYUME010000732.1:0-3059 GCA_964445475.1 uncultured Planctomycetia bacterium | reverse complement strand
CGTGCTCGTCGAGCTGCGGGCCCGGTTCGACGAGGAGGCGAACATCGGCTGGGCGCGGCAGCTCGACGCCGCCGGCGCCCACGTGATCTACGGCGTGGCCGGCTACAAGACCCACGCCAAGGCCCTCCTGATCATCCGCAAGGAGCTCGACGGCATCCGGCGCTATGCCTACCTCGGGACGGGGAACTTCAACGACCGGACGGCGCGGCTCTACACGGACCTCGGATACCTCACGGCGCGGCCCGAGTTCGGCGCGGACCTCTCCGCCTTCTTCAACGTCATCACGGGATTCTCCCTCCCGCCGGCCTGGCAGCGGATCGAGATGGCGCCGACCGGCCTGCGGCGGCGCCTCGTCGCCCTCATCGACCGCGAGATCGAGAAGCACACCCCCGAGACGCCGGGGCTCATCCGGGCCAAGATGAACGCGCTCATCGACCCGCGACTCATCCGGTCGCTCTACGACGCCGGGCGGGCGGGCGTCCGGATCGACCTCGTCGTCCGCGGCATGTGCCGCCTCCGGCCCGGCGTCAAGGGGCTCTCGGAGACCATCCGCGTCGTCAGCGTCGTCGACCGGTTCCTGGAGCATTCGCGGATCGTCCACTTCCGCAACGGCGGGAGCGAGGAGGTCTACGCCTCGAGCGCGGACTGGATGGAGCGCAACATGGAGGACCGCCTGGAGCTGATGTTCCCGCTGGTCGATCCCGCCGCGCGGCGCCAGGCGCTCCGGATCCTCGACGTCGCGCTGGAGGACAACGTCAAGGCGTGGGCCTTGCGGCCCGACGGGACCTACGCCCGCGTGAAGCGGAAGCCGGGGACCCTGCGCCGCCGGAGCCAGGAGATCCTGTACCGGGACGCCCGCGCGGCAATCGACCGCGAAGGGCCGGCCAAACGGCGGACCCTGCGGCCGCTCCGGAAACCGTCGTAGGGTCCTCGGTCGGCCGAACCGTGCCCGTCCGCGGATGTGCGCGGTTGAACGCGGCGGCCCCGGCGGTTTCGCGCCGCATCCGGGATCCGACCGTCCGACAGGCAGGGCCGGTTTCCGGCCGCCGGGGGGCGCCCGGGACGGGCGACGTCGCTGGGGGGAAAGGAGCCGGGATGGGACGCGGACGATCCGGGACGCGGAGGGGGCTGTACGGCGGGGTGGACATCGGCGGGACCAAGCTTCATGCCGTCGTGGCCCGGCCGGACGGCACCGTCCTCGCGCGGGCCCGGAAGAAGACCAAGGCCTCCCGCGGGTTCGAGGCCGTCCTCGAGCGCGTGTGCGACGTGCTCGAGGAGGCCTGCGAGGAGGCGGGGACGACGGTCCGGCGCCTCGCCGCCGTCGGCGTCGGGGCGCCCAGCGCGGTCACCGGAAAGGGCGTCGCCGTCCACGCCCCCAACATGGGGTGGCGCAAGGCCCCCCTCGCCGCCTCGCTCGCGAAGCGCCTCGGCCGCCCCGTCGCCGCCCTCAACGACTGCGACGCGGGAACGCTCGGGGAGGCCGTCTTCGGGGCCGGGCGCAAGGCGGGCACCCTCGTCGGCCTGTTCATGGGGACCGGCCTCGGCGGCGGCATCGTCCGCCGGGGCGAGCTCCTCCGCGGCGAGAGCGGCATCGCCGCCGAGCTCGGCCACCTGATCGTCGCCGCCAACGGCCGCCTCTGCGGCTGCGGCCACCGCGGCTGCCTCGAGGCCTACGCCTCCAAGACCGGCATGGCCCGGCGCCTGGCCCGGGAGATCGACGAGAAGGGCCGCCGGTCCCGCCTGGAGGTCGCCGACGGCGACTACGCCGCCGTCGGCAGCGCCGCGCTCGCCCGCGCCTACCGGGAGGGCGACCGCGTCGTCCGCGAGGTCGTCGACGAGGCCGCCTGGTACCTCGGCCTCGGCGTGGCCAATTTCCTCACCGTGCTCGGCCCGGACGTCATCGTCCTCGGCGGCGGCATCTTCGAGGCCTTCGGCGACCGCCTGCTCGGCCGGGTGCGGAAGGCCGCCCGCGCCCACACCTTCCCGGCCGCCTCGTTCGACGCCGCCCGGATCGTCCTGTCGAAGCGGGGGGACGACGCCGTCGCCCTCGGGGCGATCGCCTACGCCGTGTCGGGGAAGGGCGATTCCCGCACGCGATGAGGGGCCGGACCCGACTCGGCCGAGGGATCCGCGAAGGAGGGAAAGGCGGAGCGGGCCCCTGGCGCGCCCGGCGCCTCGGCGGTTCCGGCACGCCCGCACTCACCGGGCCTCGTACGCCACCGCGCCCTCGACCACCGTCGCCTTCAGCCGCAGGTCACGGTCGAGGACGATGACGTCGGCATCCTTGCCGGCCTCGAGGCTCCCCTTCCGGCGGGCGAGCCCGAGCAGGCGGGCGGGATTGAGGGAGGCCGTCTGGAAGGCGCGCGGCAAGGGCAGGTCGAACCAGGCCACGAGGTTGCAGACCCCCTCGAGCAGGAAGGCGGAGGCGCCGCTCAGCGTCGTCGTCCCCGACAGCCACGCCGCGCCGCCGCGGATCTCGACGTCGCGCCCCTCGAGGGTCGTCCGCCCCGCCGCCCCCGCCGCCGCCACGATGTCGCTGACGAGGATCACCTTCTCCGGGGGCTTGCAGCGCAGCAGGATGTCGACCGCGGCCGGGTGGACGTGGACGCCGTCGGCGATGAGGTCGACGTACAGGTCGTCGTGGACCATCGACGCCTCGATGACGCCGGGATTCCGGTGATGGAACGGGCGCATCGCGTTGAAGAGGTGCGTGACCAGCCGCAGCCCCCCGCCCATCGCGGCCTCGACCTCGGCCAGCGTGGCCATCGTGTGCCCGGCGGCGACGCAGACGCCCTTCCCGGCCAGGAGACGGACCGCGTCAAGCGCCCCGGGCAGCTCCGGGGCGAGGGTGACGATCGCGAGGCGGCCGCGCGCCGCGACCAGGATCTCGTCCAGCTCGTGGCGGCTGGGCTCGCGGAAGCACTCCAGGCGGTGCGCGCCGTGCCGCTCGGGGCTGAGGTACGGGCCCTCGAGGTGCAGCCCGAGGCTCCGCGCCCCCGGCCCCCCGCCGTCCGGCCCCGCCAGGGCCCCGGCCGGCGCCGCGCGGGTCCCGCCCCGGG
>CAYUME010000731.1:0-3059 GCA_964445475.1 uncultured Planctomycetia bacterium | reverse complement strand
GGACCCACGTGTCGTTGTGGGACATGCCGCCCCACAGGAAGACTTGGATGACCGATTTGGCCTTGGACGGGGCGGGCGCCGGTCCCGGGGCCTGGCCCGGTTGGATCGCGTCGGCACGGGCGACCGAGCCCGTCCCCCCGGCCAGCCAGAGCCCGGCCGTACCGCAGAAACCCCGACGCAGCGCCTCGCGCCGGGAGAGGCCGGCCGCGCTCCGGGGGGATTGGCGGGTACTCATGGGATTCACCTCCTGGTTCGACCCGGGGCCGGGACCCCTCGGTTTCTGACGCCGTTGAGCCACGGTTTCCTCAAGGCCTCAGTGCCGGAACAGGAACTCGGTGCTGTTCAACAGGGCCCAGGTAATGTCCATCCAGTCTTCCCTCCGTTTCGACGCCCCGGGCTTTCCCGACGCGCCCGGCGCGTTGTACGCCTCCGCGCGCTTCACCTCGTCCTCTGTCGGCGGACGCGAGAGGATCGTCAGGTAGAGGTCCTCCAGGATGTCTTTCGTCTTGCGGCCGGAGCCGAGGAGCGCCCGGAGCGCGGGGCCCTGCTCGATCTTCTGCTGGATCTGCCGCGAGTTGAGCAGGTAGAGCCACTGCGCCGGGACCGGCTTGTTGTCGCGCTCGTTGATCATGCCGGTCGCCCGCGCCGAGCGGCCGAAGAGCGCCAGGAAGGGGCTGGTGATGCTGCCGTCCGCGATCGCGATGGAGGGCATGTCCCGCGGGATGTTGGTGAACGGCTCCGGGATGGGGCTGGTGTAGAGCTCCGACGTGCCGGTGATCCGGTTGATGGCGTCGATCAGCACCTCGGCATCCAGGCGGCGCAGCGGGTAGCTCGCGAACAGGGCTTCGGCGCCGGGGCCCGAGGCTCGCGGCAGGGGGGAGAGCTGGTATGTGCTGGAGGTCAGGATCAGGCGGAAGAGGCGCTTCAGGTCGTAGCCGTTGGAGGACAGCTCCTGTTCCAGGTAGGCCAGCAGCCTGGGGTTGCCCGGCGGGTTGCCCGGCCGGATGTCGTCCGGCTCGTGGATGATGCCGCGGCCCAGCAGCCAGGCCCAGGCGCGGTTGGCGATGCAGCGGGTGAACCAGGGGTTCTTCGGGGTCACCAGCCAGTCGGCGAAGACCTCGCGCGGGTCGCGGTCCGGAGGGAGCGGGAGGGTCTTCCCGTCCGGCAGGACCGCCGTCAGCGGCCCGGCGGCGGCAGGGGGACCCGACGCCGCGGGCGCCGCGCCGTCGGCGGGCTTATCGGACGTGCTGATCGCGGGCTGCCCCGGCACGGTGTTGCCGGGCGCGGAGGCGGATCGGAGGGGATCCCAGAAGACGATCTCCTCCTTCCACTCGCTGGTCGGCTTGTAGCCCACCTGCGAGAAGAAGACGGCCATGCCTTTCAGGCGGTCGGGGGGCCACGCGTCGGTGCGCGCGCCCATGAACGTCAGGGCCACGGCGCTGGCGAGGGTCTCCGGCGTCTTGCTCTGGACGGCGCGGTAGAAGTTGACCGGGCCCACGCGGAAATTGCTGCCGCTCGAGGTGAGCAGCTCCCGCGCGAAGGCGTCGTAGGGCTTGTTGGCGACGAGGGACTCGCGGACCCACCGGTGGTACGCCTGCGCCGCGTTGGGCCAGAGGTTGACCGGGAACTCGGCCTTGATGCGCAGGAGGTCGCCCCACTTCATCGCCCAGTAATCCGCGAACTCGCTCCGCTCCAGCAGGCGGTCGATCAGGAGCCGGCGCTTGTTCTTCGCGTCCGGGTCCTTGATGAAGTTCCGGGCCTCCTCCGCGGTGGGCAGCGTGCCGATCACGTCGAGGTAGGCCCGGCGGACGAAGACCGCGTCGGAGCACAGGACGGGCCGGATGCCCTTCGCGGCGAGCTGGGCGAAGACGATCCGGTCGATCTCGCCCGCGGGGATCGGCGGATCGGGGCTTTCGTAGAGGGTGGACGCCATGCCCTTCCCCGCGTCAGCGGGAGCCGCATTCGGCGTCTCCTTCGCGGGGACCTGGGGCGCTTCTTGGGCCGCATGCTTCGGGGGGACGGTCGCCGCGTTCTTGGGCGCGTCCTTGGCCGCGTTCTTGGGCGCGTCCTCCGTTGAGGCGCCACCCGCGAGCGACAGGAGCACGGCAGCCGTGATCAGCGATCTCGTCATCGGTCGTTCCTGCTTTGTGTCACGAGGTACACCCCATCGATTATACGGCATTGGGGCGGTATTTTGAATCCGACAATGAACAACGTAAAGATGAAAACGCCCCCGTTGAGGAGGGATTCATGCATATGGGTTCCGCCGCATTCCTTCCTCATAATAGTAAACCCAGGAGAACCGTCAAATCCCGGGAAACGCGCATTTTCGTGAAGACGCAGGGGCGTATGGCCCGGTTCGCGTAAGCCGCCGCGCCGGGGTTCGAACGCGAGTGGAAGAAGAGATCGTGCGTCCCAGGGGGCGGGTTTGCACATTTGTACAAACCAGAAGCAGGCGATAGGGGGCGCCCGGGCTTGCTGGTTTTGATAAACCAGTATGTGTGGCGGGTGTGCGCGTCGGGACGGCGGGGGCCTCGACAATTGCTTGGCGGAAGCCGCCTGGCGTGCTAAGGTGGATCGTCCATTTAGGAGAAACGGCCATGCGGTTCGGGATGAACATGCTGATGTGGACCGCGGACGGGACCTCGGAGGGGATCCTCCCGACCTACGCGAAGATCAAGAAGATCGGCTACGACACCGTCGAGATCCCCCTGTTCAACCTCGACACCCCGAAGCTTTCCGACCTCGGCAAGCGGCTGGACGATCTCGGGCTCGATCGGACCTCCGTCACGGTGCTGGGGCCCGAGACCAACCTCATCAGCCCCGACCCCGCCGTCCGCCAGGCCGGCGTCGACTACCTCAAGCGGGTCCTCGACAACGCCCAGGCCCTCGGGGCCACGATGCTCGTCGGCCCCCTCTACGCCGCGCTGGGCGCCTTCACCGGGAAGGGCGCAACCGCCGACGAGTGGAAATGGGCCGTGGAGGGGCTGCGCGCCGCCGCGGCGCACGGGAAGTCGGTCGACGTGAAGCTCGGCATCGAGTTCCTCAACCGCTTCGAG
>CAYUME010000730.1:0-3060 GCA_964445475.1 uncultured Planctomycetia bacterium | reverse complement strand
CTGAGCAACGACGCCTACAACCGGCTCCTGACGCTGCACGGCGTGATCATGATCTTCCTCTTCATCATCCCGGGGATCCCCGCGATCTTCGGGAACTTCGCGCTTCCGATCCTGATCGGGGCGCGGGACGTCGCCTTCCCGCGGCTCAACCTGCTCTCGTGGTACTGCTACCTCGTCGGCGGGCTCCTCGCCCTCGGCGCGATCGCCGCCGGCGGATTCGACACCGGCTGGACCTTCTACGTGCCCTACAGCATCCAGACCGACCGGAACGTGCTCCTGCCGATGACGGCGGCGTTCATCCTCGGGTGGTCGTCGATCCTGACGGGGCTGAACTTCGTGACGACGATCCACCGGCTGCGGGCGCCGGGGATGGGCTGGTTCCAGATGCCCCTCTTCGCGTGGGCCCTCTACGCCACGGGCTGGGTGCAGGTCATCGTCACCCCCGTCGTCGGGATCACGCTGGTCCTCGTCCTGATCGAGCGGATCCTGCACGTCCCGCTCTTCACCGACGTGATCCTCTACCAGCACCTCTTCTGGATCTACTCGCACCCGGCGGTCTACATCATGATCCTGCCGGCGATGGGGGTGGTCTCGGAGATCATCCCGACGTTCAGCCGGAAGACGATCTTCGGCTACCGGTTCATCGCCTTCTCGTCGATCGCGATCGCCGCCATCGGGTCGCTCGTCTGGGCCCACCACATGTTCACGAGCGGGATGGCCGACACCGCGCGGGTGATCTTCTCGTTCCTGACGTTCCTGGTCGCCGTCCCGAGCGCGATCAAGGTCTTCAACTGGCTGGCGACGATGCACCGGGGGTCGATCGCCCTCGAGCCGCCCATGGTCTGGGCGCTGATGTTCCTCTTCCTCTTCACGATCGGCGGCCTGACGGGGCTGATCATCTCGACGCTGGTGCTGAACGTCCACCTCCACGACACCGCCTTCATCGTGGCCCACTTCCACTACACGATGTTCGGGGGGGCGGGGACGATCTTCTTCGCGGCCCTCCACTACTGGTGGCCGAAGATGACGGGACGCCTCTACAGCCGGAAGGCGGCCTGGACGGCGGCGGCCCTCTTCTTCGTCGGCTTCAACCTGACCTACCTCCCGCTCTTCGTGGCGGGGGCGCTGGGGATGCCGCGGCGGTACGCGACCTACCCGCCCCAGTACGCCATGTGGCACCATCTCTCGACGCTCGGGGCGTGGATCCTCTTCTCCGCCCTCGTCCTCGCCCTGGGCAACCTCCTGGCCGCCTGGCGGCGCGGCGCCCGGGCGCCGGCCGACCCGTGGGGCGGCGCGACGCTCGAGTGGCGGACCCCGTCGCCGCCGCCCGTCGAGAACTTCGCCGGCGAGCCCGACCTGTCCCGCGGCGCCTACGAGTACCCCGTCGAGGTGAAGCCGTGACCGAGACCGCCGGAGCCCCCGTTCCCGGACACGCGGCACACGCCGATCCCGTCGCCGGGCGGATCGGCATGTGGCTCTTCCTCTTCACGGAGGCCCTCCTCTTCGGCGCCCTCTTCATCGCCTACACGGCGGACCTGCAGCTCTTCCGCGTCGAGTTCGAGCGGTGCTCGCGCGAGCTGGACCGCCTCCTCGGGGCGGGCAACACGCTGATCCTCCTGACGAGCAGCCTCACGATGGCGCTCGCCATCGCGGCGCTGGAGCGGGGCCGGAAGGCGCCCGCCCTGGCGGCGCTCGGCGCCACCCTCCTCCTCGCCGGCGCCTTCCTCGTCGTCAAGGCCTTCGAGTGGGGCCACAAGTTCGCCCACGGCCTCTACCCGGACGCGCCGGCGATGCTCGACCGGCCGGCGGGGGAGCAGACCTTCTACGGGCTCTACTTCGTGATGACCGGGCTCCACGCCCTGCACGTGCTGGGCGGCATCGTCGCCATCCTTGTCGCCGCCGCCCTCGTCGCGAAGGGGCGCGTCCGCGCCGACCGCCCCGGCGCGCTCGTCAACATCGGGCTCTACTGGCACCTGGTCGACATCGTCTGGATCTTCCTCTTCCCGCTCTTTTACCTGATCCGGTAGGAATGGGAACCGCCAAGAGCGCCAAGGAGGCGTGTGTGACGGATCCGCAGGCCACCGCATCGCATCTGCCGCCCGTCCGGCTCTACGTGGCCGTCTGGGCGGCGCTGGTCGCGCTCACGGCGGCCACCGTCGGCGCGGCGTGGCTGGACCTCAAGCACCTGACGACCCTCGTGGCGGCGGGCATCGCCGTCCTCAAGTCGTCCCTGGTGCTCCTCTACTTCATGCACCTGCGCTGGGAGCGGCCGGTCTTCCGCTTCATGGTGCTGGCCGCGGTCCTGGCGTTCGGGATCTTCTTCGCGCTCTCGTTCCTCGATTACGCGTACCGGTGAGGAAGCGCCGGAAGCACCAAGGATACAGAGAGAGGGCTAAGGGCATTTGTGCTTGGCGTCCTTTCCATCCTCTTGGCGACCTTGGCGGCTCTTGCACAGCGCGATGCGGGTGAAGTCGAGATCGGGCCGGGAGGGCCTCCGGTGGACACGTCCCTGCTGACGCGCAACTTCGACCGCGCCTTCCTCTGGATCGGGGGCGTCAGCCTCCTCCTCCTGGCGGGCGTCACGGCGGCGCTCGTGCTCTTCGCCGTGAAGTACCGCCGCGGGAAGGCGACGACGACGAGCCAGCGGGAGGGCAACCTGCCCCTCGAGGTCGCCTGGACCGTCCTCCCGACCCTCCTCGTGATCTGGATGTTCTACGTCGGCTACGAGGGCTTCCTCACCCTTCGCGGCGCCCCCGGCGACGCCCTTCTCGTCCGCGTCACCGGCCGCCGCTGGTCCTGGTCGTTCGACTACCCCGACGCCGGCATCGCCGGCGCCACCGAGATGGTCGTCCCGCTCGGCCGCGCCGTGAAGGTCGAGCTGACCGCGCCCCCCGACGACGTCCTCCACAGCTTCTACCTCCCCGACTTCCGCGAGAAGGAGGACGTCCTCCCCGGCCGGACGACGCACCTCTGGTTCCCCGCCGAGCGCGAGGGGACGTACGACATCTTCTGCGCCGAGTTCTGCGGGACGGGGCACTCGGAGATGCGCGCCGTCCTCCG
>CAYUME010000729.1:0-3062 GCA_964445475.1 uncultured Planctomycetia bacterium | reverse complement strand
CGCACGGTTGAGCGCCGGCGCCGATCGCGTGGTCCAGGTCACGCCCTGGTGGGCTGTTTCCATCGGCGCGCACCTCCTGCTTCTCCTCGTCTCCGCCCTGATCGCCTGGGAGACCGCCGCCCCGGCAGCGCAGGACGAGATCTCGATGGTGCGCCTCCCGCCGGTGAAGCCCGAGGCGCTCCGGCTCGACTTCCGCGGGGCCGTCTTCGACAACCTCAAGCCGGTCCGGGCGGAACAGGCGGTGGAGGACCCGGTCTTCGTCCGGGAGGCCGAATCGGCCGATCACAACGAGACGGACGTCTTCGAGGCGTTCCGGCAGGCGCGGGGGGACGAGATGGCGGCCCTGGTCGCGCGGCCCTTCCGGGGGCCCGGCGTTTCCGACCGGATCGGGACGGCCGGGGCGGGCGGGGGGCGGTACGGCTGCCGGATCGGCGGGAAGCGGGACCTCGTCTCGCGCGGCGGCGGCTCGGCGGCCACGGAGGGGGCCGTCCTGTCGGGTCTGCAGTGGCTGGCCCGCCACCAGGCGGAGGACGGGCGCTGGAGCGCCGCGGGGGTCCGGAACCGGTGCGGCGCCGTCCGGCCAGGCGAATGCTCCGGCGGGGGGAACGAGGCGGTCGACACCGGCGTGACCGGCCTGGCCCTGCTCGCCTTTCTCGGCGCCGGATACACGCACTATTCGCGCGACATTCACGACGGCCTCTGCTTCGGGCACGTCATCCGGGACGGGCTCCGCTGGCTCACGGAGCAGCAGGACCGGCAGGGGTGCGTGGGGCGCCGGCCCGGTTTCGAGCATTACATGTACAACCATGCCATCGCCGCCCTGGCGCTCAGCGAGGCGTACGGCCTGACGGAGAGCGGGATGCTCAAGCGGAGCGCACAGCGGGCGATCGATTTTCTCGTCGCCGCGCAGAACCCGTACGCGGGATGGCGGTACACCGCGCGGAGCGGGGACAGCGACACCTCGGTGACGGGCTGGTGCGTGATGGCGCTGAAGAGCGCGGATCTCTCCGGGTTGCGCATCTCGCGCTCGGCCTACGACGGGGCGCGGGCGTGGCTGGAGCGGGTGACGGACCGGGCGCACCGGGTCGGGTACACGTGCGCCTCCTCCTGGGTGGGGGCCGGCTGCGAGGGGATGACGGCCGTCGGCGTCCTCTGCCGGATCCTGATCGACCGGAGCCGCACGTCGTCCCACGTGCAGGGCGGGGCGAGGCTCCTGGCGCAGTCGGTGCCGGCGTGGACCCCGGGGGCGATCGACTTCTACGCCTGGTACTACAGCGCGCTGGCGCTTTACCAGGTGGACGGCCCGGACGGGCCGCTCTGGTCGGCGTGGAACGGGCGGATGGTGGACGTGCTGCTCAAGCAGCAGTGGCCGGCGTCGGCGGGATGCCTGGCGGGGTCGTGGGATCCCGTCGGTGAGTGGTGCGCCCCCGGCGGCCGGATCTACGCGACGTCCCTCAACATCCTGACGCTCGAGGTCTACTACCGCTACGAGAACGTCTTCGGGGCGTCGAAGCGGAGCTGAGCCGGGCCGCGCGGCGGGGCCGCCCTCGGATCGCCCGGGGCGCGTGACGTTCCGGCGCGTCCCGTCGGGTTTCAACGTCCGGGTGGCTCCGGTCTCCTCTCCCGGCCCACGGCGCACCGCGTCCGGGCCCGACGCCTCTTCCCCTTGTCCCCTTCCCGCCGACCCCGATATACTGCCCTGCTATGACCAGATTCGCGCGGCAGGACAGGAGTCGGGTGAGGCTGCAGCCCCATCAGCCGCACACCTTCGAGTACAACGGCCCGATCGACATCCTCCGGAAAGGACAACAACGCCTTCAGGTCGTCCGGATCGAGGACCTGCCCCGGGACCACCGGCTGATCACGTACATCAATCCGAAATCGGACACCCGCTATTATGTCGTGGATGACCAAAGCATCCGGGGTCTGCATTTCAACAAAGAGGTCAACGTCCAGGGCCTGTGCCTCACCCGCAAGGGGGACCGGATCACGATCACGCTGGCGGACGCGAAGTCCGAGACGCATGCGGACTTCACGCCCGCTGTCAGGAGGACTGAACCGACGGACCAGCTGGCCGTCAGGGACTTCGAGGCCCTGGAGGCCCGGTTGAGGTCCGAGGCCTCGAATCCGGAGGCGCTTCCGCTGATCATCGCGATCCAGATGGAACTGAGGGAAAAATACGAAGACCTTCTGGAGCAGGAGGAAATCAGGTCCGTGCTGGATCGGATTCAGGGGTTGATTCGAGAGGCGTCGGGAAGCCTGCCGACGGAGCCGGGTCCGGCCGCCGCAGCAGGCGATGTCGCCCCGGCGGCCTTGCGGGAAACGGCGCAGCCGGCCGCCGCCGCCGATCCGGTCGTCACGGGTATCCTTTCTGTATTGCACAAGGCCATGGCCCTTGAGAGATCCGGAGATGACGCCCGGTGCCGGACGGCGCTTGAAGAGGCGGACCGCAACTATGTCGAGGGGATTGACGCTGAGGCGGAAGACCGCAAGGAAAGGATCGGGGGATTCGCCGCCGCCCTGGAGGCGGACGAGGAGCTCCTGGGGTTTTTGCGGGACAAGCATTGGCCGCTTTTGAAGCTGGCTTCGACCCGGCTGCAGGAAGAGGAGGCGAGGCGACAGGAGCCCTTGGCCCGGAAGGAGATGGCCGAGATCCGAGACGGGTTCCTGGAGCTGATCGGGAGGACGTTAAGCGGCAAGAGAGAAATTGTGCGGGCGCAAAAGGATTACCAGGCGTTGCGCAAGAGAGAAAAAGAGGTCTATGTCGAGATGCTCATCAAGCCGCACGGGAAATACAGGAGCGTGAATATCTGGCAAGGCGAATACCCGGAGCGCTACAGGAAGCACATGCTGGGCCTTTCCCGGCTTCGCGACGACGTCCTTGTCAACAAGGTCAAGGCGAAGCAGAAGATCACGTCAGAGGCCCCCCCGAGAGGATAGGGTCGAGGAGCCGTCATGCGAGCGCTGCTGCCGGTCTTCCTGCTCCTCGCGGCTCCCGCCCTCGGGGCGTCGCCCGGGGCGCCCCCTGGCGTCCGCCTCGGCGGCGGCAACATCTACCCGAA
>CAYUME010000728.1:0-3071 GCA_964445475.1 uncultured Planctomycetia bacterium | reverse complement strand
CGCCGCTGGAAAATCGCCATGGAGATTCCACCCGGGGGGGGGGCCGCTATCGTGACATGCACCCCCCGTTGCTCATGCCCGGTTCCGTTCACGACCCCGCCCGACGCCCCCGAGCACGACGTTTCCCGCCAGCGTCACCCCCGTCGAGCCGCCCGGGAAACGGACCGACTCCGCGTCCCGGCTGTAGACGGCGTTGTTGGCGAAGACCATCCCCGCCCGGCCGTCCCAGCTCGAGAGGTTCGCCGTCCGGCCGGCGTTCACGATCGTGTCGTGGACGTGGTTCTCCGCGATCCAGTTGGTGTGCGAGCCCTGCTTCACCTCGATGCCGTCGCCCTGCAGGGTGCCGGTCGTGTCGTAGCAGTGGTTGAGGGCGACGATCGAACGGGTCATGCGGTGGACGGAGTTGTTCGCCCCGAGGTACATGCATTCGGCGGTATCCGCCGCCCCGCCCGGCCGGTGGATCTCGTTCCGCGTTGTAGGTGAAAGCGATCGTCGTCGTGGGGGCGACGTCCTTCCAGGGCGGGTCGTACGAGCCGGTCTCCCACGGGGCCGGCTCGCCTCCCGCACCTCCGCCGCCTCCCCCTTCGCCGCCCCCGCACGCGGTCGTCAAAGCGAGGAATCCGGCCGCGAGGATCTGCCGCATGACCTCCGCTCCGACTGGACAGGAGGGTAGAACGCATGATTCAATCATCCTGACACCTTGGGATGGCGGTGTCAATCCCTGGGGCCGCCCGGGGTGAAACGGGTCGAGAAATTGAAGTGAGCCGGGTTCCATCCACGGGGGCCGCCATGAGATCGCTTGGGTGCGTGGGTCTCGTCGTTCTCCTGCTTGCGACCGTTCTCGCCTCGTCCCGCCGGCGCCCCGGACGCGGCGCCGCCCGTCCCGTCCGCGCCCCCGAACATCCTCTGGATCACCGCCGAGGACATGAGCCCGTTCGTGGGGTGCTACGGCGACGCCTACGCCGTGACGCCGAACCTCGACCGGCTCGCCGCCGAGGGGGTCCGCTACACGCGCGCCTTCGCCACCGCCCCCGTCTGCTCCCCCGCGCGCGCCTGCCTGATCAACGGCCTTTACGCGACCACGCTCGGGACCCAGGGCCTCCGGTCGGGATTCCCCCTCCCGTCGTGCCTGAGCGGCCTCCCCGCCCTCCTCCGCGGGGCCGGCTACTACTGCACCAACAACGTCAAGACCGACTACAACACCTCCAGCGAGCCGGCGATCGTCAAGGCCTCCTGGGACGAATGCAGCGCGAAGGCCCACTGGCGGGGCCGCCCGGCGGGCCGGCCCTTCTTCAGCGTCTTCAACGCGATGGAGACGCACCAGTCCCGGAACTTCGAGTCGTTCGTCCCCGAGCTGGAGAAGCGCCTCGCGCCGGGCGAGCGCCACGACCCCGCGAAGGCCCCGGTCCCGCCCTATTACCCCGACACACCGACCGCCCGGGCGACCGTCGCCCGCTGCCACGACTGGATCACGGTCATGGACCGCGACCACGTCGGGCGGCTCCTCCGGGAGCTCGAGGCGGACGGTCTGGCGGACGACACGATCGTCTTCTTCTACGGCGACCACGGCGTCGGGCTGCCGCGGGGCAAGCGGGCGCTCCACGATTCGGGGCTGCGCGTGCCGCTGATCGTCCGCATCCCGCCGAAGTACAAGGCGTGGGCCCCCGCGCCGCCGGGCGGGACGTGCGACCGGCTCGTCTGCTTCGCGGACTTCGGCCCGACGGTCCTGAGCCTTGCCGGCGTCCCCGTGCCCGCCATCGTCCAGGGGATCCCCTTCCTCGGCCGGGCCGCCGGCCCCGCGCGCGACTGCGTCTTCGGCGCCCGCGATCGCGTCGACGAGGCCTACGATCTCTCCCGCTCCGTCCGCGACGCGCGCTGGCTCTACATCCGCAACTACATGCCCCACCTCCCGCCCAACCAGCCGGAGGGATTCTCCGACCAGCTGGCGCTGCGGCGGGAGATCGCGCGGCTGGCCGCGGAGGGGAGGCTGAACGACGCCCAGAGGACGTATGGCGGACCCGGCAAGCCGCTCGAGGAGCTCTACGACACGGAGGCGGATCCGCATCAGGTGCGGAACCTGGCGGACGTCCCGGCGCACCGCGCCGCGCTCGAGCGGATGCGGGAGCGGCTGCGGACGTGGCAGGCGGAGACGCGCGACCTCGGGTTCCTCCCCGAGCCGGAGCTGGCGCGGCGGACGGCGGGGACGGCGCCGCTTGAATGGTCGAGGACGGTTCGGCCCGACCCCCTGCCGGCGATCCGGGCGGCGGCGGATCTCGTCGGGCGGCCGGACGCGATCGACCGGCAGGTCGCGCTGCTCGGCGACGCCGACCCCGCGGTGCGGTACTGGGCGGCGGTCGGCCTGGCGGCGCGGGGGAAGGCGGCCGAGCCGGCCCGGCGCGCCCTGGAGCGGGCGCTCGGCGACGCGTGCGCGACCGTCCGGGTCGAGGTCGCGGGGGCGCTGGTGCGCCTGGAGGGGGACGACAAGTCCCGCGAGCCCGCCCTGGAGATGCTCGCCCGGTCGCTGGGCGACGCGTCGCTCGACGTCCGCCTCCACGCCGCGCGGACGCTGCAGCTCCTGGGCGCGGCAGCCTGGCCGGCGCTCCCGGCGATGAAGGCGGCGCGGGCCGAGGCGGCGGCGAAGGAGAAGGACGCCCACCAGAACATGTACATCCGAGTCGCCCTGGATCCGGCCGTCCAGCGGCTGAAGCCGTGACGGGTGGGAGGGGGGCGGCCTTTCTGCAGGAGCCGCTCCCCGGATTGCGTCGAATGACCGCACGGCTAAAGGCACGACGTCAGCCGCGCTGCCGGTCCCGGCGGTAGGCGCCCGGCGACTCGCCCCGCTCGCGCCGGAAGGCCTCGGAAAGCCGCTCGTATCCCCGGAAGCCGGTTCGATCGGCGATGGTCTTGAGGGGGAGGTCGGTCTCGACGAGGAGCCGCTGGGCCCGCTCGATCCGGACCCGACGGATCTCGTCGTGGACGGATCGACGGAGCACCCTCCGGAACCGGCGCTGCAGGGAGCGCTTCGTCACGAACAGGGATCCGGCCACGTCGCCGACGCGGAGGGGCCGGAG
>CAYUME010000727.1:0-3078 GCA_964445475.1 uncultured Planctomycetia bacterium | reverse complement strand
TTCGCCATGTTGTTGCTGTTGAAGCCCCGCCCCTCTGGGGCGGGGTACCTCACTTGTGCGCCTCCCGGACGGCCTGGACGTCCCTGTCGTCCAGCCGCGCCAGGAACGCCTCGCCCCGCGACGCGGGGCCGAACGCCAGCACGACGCCGCCGCGCCGGGCGCCGAGCTGGGCGGTCTCCGAGAGGGCGACGGCCTCGACCTCCCCGCCCATCGCCTCGAACGCGAATGTCGGCTTCTTCCCGGACTGCAGGGCCTCCCGGAGACGCGCCTGCAGCTTGGCGTCCCATGCCGCCAGCGGTGTTGAGGACCGGAAAGTCCTTCGGGGCGCCGGCGGCGGCCATCATCCCGCGCAGGTGGCCGTAGCCCTCCCGGATGCAGAGCTCGGGGCGCGCGAAGCCGTAGGGGTGGACCGAGAGGGCGTCGGAGTTGTGGTCGCCGGGCCCCTTCCAGAAATGCATGACGTTGGGCTCGTTCCAGAGCTCCCAGAGGACCTTGCGGCCCTTGAAGCGCTTCGCCGCGGCGGCGGCGAAGCGGGCGTAGGCCGCGCGGCCGTCCGCGTCGTTCTCCGGGCGCGGGTAGAGCTCGTTCTGGTAGCAGAGGATGAAGAGGGCGCGGATTCCGCGCTTCTCGAGCCCGTCCAGCATCCGCTCGAACCCGCCGAAGTCGTACGATCCCTTGCCGCGCTCGGCGTGGTTCCAGAACAGGTCCTTGCGGACGAACTGGACGCCGGCGTCGCGGATCGCGTCGAGGTCCTTGTCCGGCCCGAGGATGTGGAGGTTGAAGCCGAGGGCCTGGGGGATCGTCCGCGCCGGGAGCGCGCGCACCGGGTACAGGCGTGGCGGGGCGTCCGGGGCGGGAGCCGGCGCCGCCGACAGCGCGCCGCCCCCCGCGAGAACCGCCGCCGCGACGAGGTGGCGCAGGGTGATTTCCGTCCTCTGGCCTTCGGCCATGAAGAACCTCCTCCCGGACAGACGCATCCAAGGGAGCGACAGATGCCCGTCGCTCGCGGCGCGTCGTGGCGGCCCAGGCGTCTCGGCGTTTCCTTCCCGTCTACCGCCCCGCCGGGATCGCGAGCACCCGCGGGTGGTTCGTCAGCGTCAGCGGGACCTCCCGGACCTTCTCGAGCGCCTGGACGACCTCCGTGCCGGCGGTCGGGTCGTAGACCTTCACCGTCGCGGCCTCGGCGCCGAGCCGCACCGTCACGCGGTCCTCCCCCTGGACACGCTCGCCCCAGACGACGAGCCGGAAGGACCCGTCGCTCTGCTGCAGGAGCAGGTCGTGCACGGTCTCCGGCATGCCGGGGATGGCGTAGTCGAGACGGCCCGGGGACGCGATCGCGCCCGGGTCGGCGAGGATCGTCGTCAGGTTGTGGAGATAGACGGCGGCCTTGCGGGGCGCGTAGTCGCGCCGGTAGAAGCCAAAGGTCTGGTTGCCGCCTTCGTCCGTCCGGTCGCGCAGGAGGTAGACCGCGGTGTGATTCCAGCCCCGCTTGAACTGGTCGAGGTACATGCTCATCAGGTTGAGGGCCTGGACGTCCTCCGTGACGGGGCCCTCGAGGGTGCATCCGGTCTCCGTGGTGACGCGCGGCAGCGTCCGGAGCTCGGCCTCGGAGTAGCCGCGGAACTTCTTCGCCCACGTCACGCCGTAGTTGCCATGGAGCCCGTCCACCTTGCAGGCGGGACCGGGGTCGGCGGCGTTCCACGTCTTGTTGTCCATAAGGCCGGGGGCGCTGGGATGGTAGATGTAGTTGTGGACGTTGGCGCAGTCGGCGTACCGCGTGCCCTCGGGCATGAGCGTGCCGGCGCCGGCCGGGATGGTGAGGAACTGGAGGCCGACGTTGTCGCGCTGGGCGCCGTTCTCGCTGATGGACCAGACCGGGTACTTCTTCAGGTCGGGATCGCCCTTGACGGCCTCGTAGAGGTCGCGCTGCAGCTTGGCGACGGCCATCCACGAGGGGGCCTTGCCGCCGCCCTTCTCGCCCTGGTAGGTGACGCCCCAGTTGTTCGGCTCGTTGTTCCCCTCGAAGGCGATCAGCGCTCCGGCGGCGGCCACCTGCCTGCCGGTCTCGAGGAGCTTCTTGAGGTCGGTGCCGCCGCTGACGAGGCCCCAGCTGAACCGGACGCCGGCCTGCTTGTTCAGGTCCAGGTACGTCTGCAGGGTGGTCGGCCCCTGCTCCTTCAGGCCCTCGATGCCGCCGCGGACCCATCGGATGCCGGTGTACTTCAGCATCTCGACGGTCTTCTCGAGCGGCTGCCCGCGGTCCGGGAAGGAGGTGACGACGCCGAGGCTGTCGAGGAAGTCGGACGTCCGCACGGCGGCCGTGCCCGCGGCCTCCGCGGCCCACGATCCACCCGCCGGAAAGGCCATCGCGGCCATCGCGGCCATCGCCACGCCGCATGTCCGCCACGCGCGTCTCATCGGGATGCCTCCTGGAAAGAGTCCGGGCCCCGGGGGGGCTGCGTCACCGGGAGCGCCGCCGCCGGGCGGAGCCGGACCTCCTCACCTCAGCGCTTCGGTGTGACGCGGACCTGGAGCTGCCGTTCGAAGAACGTCGTGGCGATGTCGCCCCACCCCGGGTCGCCCGCCATCCAGATCTGCAGCCAGCGGCCGGGCCCGGGGGGGGGGGCCGCGCGGGGGGCTCGGGCGTAATAGCGGATCAGGAGCCGACGGGTGTCGGGGCCCGAGGCCTCGAAGCGGCCGACGAACGGCTCGTGGATCCCGGAGACGGCGTCCTCGCCCCGGGACGTCGCGCGCATCGTCACCCACGCCCGCCCGTCGACGCTGTACTCCGCGCCGGCCTCGGCGCCCGGCGCGAGGAGCAGCTCGGACCAGTTGTCCTCGAAACAGAAGGCGCCGACGGGCCGGTCGAAGCGGAGCTGGAAGGCGATCTCGGCGTCGGCGTCCGCGCCGCGGCTGTGGACCTTGGCGGGGGTGCCGGGACGCGGGTCGTAGAGCACGACGCCGCGCGCGCGGGCGTAGCAGGAGGCGTCCCGCCCGTAGGGGAGGAAGACGAGCGTCTCGCCCGTCGCGGCGTCGAAGGCCTGTCGCGGGCCCCACGCGTAGCCGTCCGCTTTCACC
>CAYUME010000726.1:0-3081 GCA_964445475.1 uncultured Planctomycetia bacterium | reverse complement strand
AACGCCGCACACCCGAAGACGTGCCGCCCGCCGGGGACGAACCGGACGTCCACCGGGCTGCCGGTGTCGAGCTTCCGCCGGAGGAAGACCGTCCACCGCCCGCCGTCGTACCGCGAGTCGCACCGGACGTCCGCCCGGTCCCCCTCGCACGGCGCGATGACGATCCCGGGAACCTCGGTCCCCGCCGCCAGCTCCCGCGCCCGCTCCTCGCTGTACGGCGCCGCCCGGTCCTTCCGCAAACCGCCCGCGAGGACCGCCCCCGCGCCGGCCGGCAGGAAGGCCGGGTGCGGGCCGTCCTTCGCGTCGTTCGACGCATAGCCGCCGGACGCCTTCGGGTCGTTCCGGCGCCCGACCTGCCGGAGCGAGCAGTCCTCCCCGAGCCAGTGGTTGTCGTCCGCGTACCCGAACGGGTCCGTCCGCGTCGACTTCCAGAACCACTCGTCCACGAGGGTCTCGCTCCCCTTGAATCCGTAGGACCGCCCCCCGCCGACGTGGCAGTACGCCGCGCAGCCGGCCAGTCGGTCGGCAGGCCCCGGCTCAACCGGGAAGACGAGCGCGAGCTTGTCCTCGTAGTAGACGCACTCGTCCTCCGGCGCCGTCGCCAGGCGGGTCCATCCGCCGTCCGTCCGGACCCAGGGCGTCATGCGGTAGTCCGCCTGCGGGTCATCCCAGACCGCCCGCAGGAAGACCTCGGCGCCGTCGTGAAGGGCGCGCAGCTCGACGTTTGTCCGCCCGCCGCGGAAGCCGGCGCCGTTGAAGAGGGCGAGTCGCAGCGGCGGCGCCTCCCCCCACGGCAGGGCGTCCAGGGCGCCCGGCGGCGTCGCGATGCGACGCGCGCGCAGCGCGCCGGCCGGGAACCACCCCGGGATCAGCCAGGCGAAAAAGGCCGCGACGGGCAGCAGGAGAAGCGCGTGCCCCCATCGGGCCTGCCGTGCGGGGTGGAAAGCCGGGACGATCATCCCGCGGTACGGGCCGAGCGCCTGGACGAGGTGGACGGCGAGCACGACCCCGAGGATCGCGGCCGCGAGCGCGTGCGCGGCCCGGACGGCCGACGACAGCGCGGCCGGCCCGGCGGGATGCGCCAGCAGGACGCCGGAGAGGACCGCGAGAGCGCCCCCCCCCGCAAGCAGGTCGTCCACGATCCGCCGGCGCCGGGACGCGGCCGATCGCCCCCGCCGGGCGAGATACGCCGCGGCCGCGAGCGCCATCGCGGGGGCGAAGGCGAGCGCGCCGAGCAGGTGGAGCAGCGGCCACCGCAGCCCGGGCACCCAGGCGGGCGCGTTCCCGCCCGTCAGCGACCATCCCGACTGGGAGACGGTGTGCAGGACGATCCCGGAGACCGCCATCCACGGCAGGGTTATGGCCAGAAGCCCGTGCAGGAGTCGGAAGAGGTGCGGGTAGGCCGTTCGGGGGACGGCGGCGAGGACGGACGACCCGGGAGCCGGCGCGGTCGCCACCATGATCCTTCTCCCAAGACGCCAACGACATCCCGCGAGGAGCGTGCTGCGGGTCATCCTTCCGATACGTCAGGCTCCAGCACGTGGATGTCGGACGGCCGGAACGCCGCGACGACGTCCCGTCCCGGCTCGGCGCCGGCGGCCTCCCGCTCGCGCGGGCTGAGGCTCGCGAGCAGGCGAAGGCCGCCCCCGCAATCGACGAGGACCTCCGCCGTCGGGCCGAGGAGGAGCACCTCGGCCACCGTCCCCTCCAGCGCGTTGGCCGGGCCCTCGAGCGCGCCGGCCCCGGCCGGCGCCAGGGCGATCGACTCGGGTCGGACGACGAACTCGACCGGTCCTTCCGCGGGGGCCGCGGTGCGGAACGTCCGCCCCCCGGCGCACGCGAGGAGGGCGCCCCCGCCGTCCCGCGTCGCCCGGGCGGCGAGGAGGTTCCGCGCGCGGACGAACTCCGCCACGAAGCGGGTGCGGGGCCGCGCGAGGATCTCCACCGGAGTCCCGACCTGGACAAGGCGGCCCGTGCGCATCACGGCCGCGCGGTCGGCCATCGTGACCATCTCGGTGAAGTTGTGGCAGACGTGGAGGGTGGCGGCGCGGCTCTCGCGGTGGGCGCGCCGGAGCTCGCGCCCGACCGCGTCGCGCGTCTGGTCGTCGAGGGCGCTGAGGGGCTCGTCGAGCAGGAGGGCCTTCGGCTCGACGGCGAGCGCCCGGGCGAGGGCCGCCCGCTGCTGCTCGCCGCCGGAGAGCCCCACGGGACTGCGGTCCGCCAGCGCGGCGATCCCGACGCGCGCGAGCACCGCCTCCGCGCGCCGCCGCGCCTCCTCCCGCGTCACGCCCCGCCGGAGCAGACCGAACATCACGTTCCCGGCCACCGTCCGGTGCGGGAAGAGGGCGTACTCCTGCGGCATGTAGCCGACGCCCCGGAAACGGGGCTCGCGCCCCGTCACGTCGGCGCCGCCGACCGCGACGCGCCCCGCCGCGCCGCGGTTCAGCCCGCAGACGCACTCGAGCAGCGTCGTCTTCCCCGAGCCCGTCGGCCCGACGAGGACGAAATACTCCCCCGCCCCCACCTCGAGCGAGACGCCGTCGAGGGCGAACGAGCCGACCCGGTACCGGAGACCGTCAACGCGGATCATAGCGTCGCGCCAACAGGTGGACCAAGACGAGCGTGACCGCGGAAAGCGCCAGCATGAGGAGGGCCACGGCCATGGCCACCTCGTCCCGGCCGCTGCTCTGCTCCAGGTGGATGGTCGTGGAGAGGACCTCCGTCCGCATCCGGACCGCCCCGACGAAGATGAAGAGCGGACCGAAGATCCCGAAGGAGCGGGCCCAGATCAGGATCCCGCCGGCCACGATCCCCCGACGGGCGAGCGGGAGGGCCACGTGCCGGAAAGCCCCCGCGCGCCCGCACCCCAGCGTCATCGCCACGTGCTCCAGCCGCGGGTCCACCCCGTCAAAGGCGATCTTGGCCGCCCGGATGCCCAGCGATGCCGACATCAGGAACTGGCACAGGATGATGCCGTTCGGATGAAAGGCGAACGGGATCAGGCTTCCGTCGATCACCCGGCCCATCCAGGTCTGGGAAAAGAACAGCAGGCGCGAAAGCCCGAGAACCAGCGGCGGCAGG
>CAYUME010000725.1:0-3097 GCA_964445475.1 uncultured Planctomycetia bacterium | reverse complement strand
CCCACGCCGACGTGTCGAGCACGGAGTAGACGAAGCAGTCCTCGACGACCAGCTCGGTGCAGTCCTCGTCCCCGCGCTCGCCGAGCATCACGAGGTCGTGCGGGATCTTGTCGAGCGGCGCCGGGGCGAGCGACGGCGAGACGGTGAGCCCCCGGACGGTCCACTTCCGCCCCCCGCCGACCTCGACCCAGCCGACCTGCGGCATCTGTCCCGGTGCCGCGGCGATCGTGATCGGTGCGCTGTTCACGCCGCCCGGGATGCGGATCACGCCGTGCCACCCGGAGCGGAGGAGGATCGTGTCGCCGGCCTTGACGGGCGCCTTCGGGTTGGAGGGCTTCCCGTCCTGGTCGCAGATCTGGACGAGGCGGGCGGCGAGGACCTCCTCGATCGTCCGCCACGGCCGCTCGGCGCTGCCGTCGCCCTGGGGGGTGCCCCGGGAGGGATCGCAAAGGAACGTGGCGGCGCGCACGGAGGGGGAGGCGGCCACCAGCAGAAACGCAATCGTCCAGCCGGCTTTATTCATGGGAGGTCCCTTTCAGTCTCCATGGCGATTCGATGGCCGGATCGTAACAAATCCGAGCGATGTTACGAAAAGTAACACGTTCTGGCAAACCGCCAGGCCGGCAGCCCTGTCGCATTATATTGACATCATGTGACTTGCGGAGTATCTGCGCGCGTGGCACGCCATTTGCATATACACGTGCGGCCATCGTCCATCCTGATGCGGAGTGGGCAAGGGCTACGCACGGGGTGGGCGGCGGCTCAAACACCGGCCGGTCAGGGGCGTGGGGAGTTCCCGGCGCCGATGGTGCGCCGCCGGAACAAGGGAGAAGGTGTCTCCTGACCAGGCCCGGGCCTGCCCCGCCCCCTGATGGGGGCGGGGTCCCGACTGAGGGGGGGCGTGGAATTTTCGCAGGCGACAACGTTCCCGTTCATTTTCCCGTCGCCAGCCCCGCCGCAAACCGCGCCAGGTGCCGCGGCGTCGCGGACAACCCGCCCCAACCCGCCGGATCGTGGTTCGCCTCGAAGACCTTTCGCAGCGTCGCGTCGTACGGCACCAGCGCGGTCCAGAGGACGCCCGGCGACTTCGACATTTATCCCGGAGCGCGGGCGTCCGGCGGACCTCGCCGGCCATCCGCACCAGCGGCTGCGCAGGTCGCCACGCGGATCCCGCGCCCGGTTGGGCGCTGCCTTGTCGTCCCCGTGAAATCCAGGCGGGTCGGGATGCGTTGCATGGCTTGTCCGTGAAGGGGAACCGGGCCGCGTCTCCGGGGCCGGCCTTATCGCGCCGCGGGCGGGGCGCCCGGGAAGCTCAACACCCCCGCCTCCGTCCGCTCCCACGCCGCCTTCGCGCAGTCCGTCGTCCCGAGCCGTTCCCCCGTCCGCTCGTTGACGAGGTCCTCCACCGGCGCGGCGAACTGGAGCGTCACCTCCTCGCGGCCCGGCACGAGCCCCTGGCCCGACCCGCCGCCGAGCTCCCCCCCGCCCACCGGGACGGTATGCACGAGGAAGAGGAGCGTACGGCCGTCCGTCGACCAGTACGTGACCTCGGCGTTCCGGGGCCTCGCGCCGTCCGCGCCCCGGACGGCCAGCCAGGGCCGCGCGCCCGCGTCGAGGACCGGCTGGAGTAAGGCCCGGCGCCGCGCCGCCGCCCCGGCCCTGTCCGCGCGGTGCACAAGGTAGCGCTGGGGCGAGAGGTTGAGGAAGACGGCGCGTCCTTTCCCGGCCGCCCGCGCCTGCCGCGTCGTAAGCCGCGTCTCCGCGACGGCGAAGCCCTCCTCCTCGCGGCAGGTCACGGTGGCGAAGAGCTGGTCGAGCCGCTCGTAGCCGAACCCCGCGTCCTGGTCGGTCTCGACGCAGAGCGTGCCGCCGAAGAGCGTCCCCGGCGCGCCGGTCGTCCCGTCGCGCGCGATCCCGAAGAGGCCGTCGAGGGCGCCCGCCGCGCGGCCGCGCCCGTGTTGATCGAAGAGCCCCGTCCCGAAGTCGGCGACCACCGTCCCGCCCGCCTCGGCGAATTCCCGGATCCGTCGCGCCTCCGCGTCCGAAAGGGCCCAGGCGGCCGGGAGGATCAGCGCCTTGAACGCCTTCGGGATGCCGTCCACCGCGGCGTCGCGGTAGCCGACGAACGAGTACTGGATCCCTTCGTCGCGCAGCATCTGCTCCCAGGCCTGCCGGACGAGGTGCGCGGTCCCCAGCCGGTGGTCGCCGTTCCGGTTCGGCCAGGTCGCCCGGTGCGGCTCGATGTCGAGGACCCAGCCGACCTGGATCGAAGGGTGCGAGTAGTAGATCGCCACGCCGTCGTGGACCCAGGTCGCGCCGACCTGCTTCGGCGCGATCCGTTCCGCCAGCTCCCGGAGCGTCGGCGCGAAGGCCTTCAGCCACGGCTTCGGCGTCGTTCCGTCGAACCACCCTTCCACCCATCCGATCATCCCGCGGTTGCCGTGCGCGAGGTAATACCACGACTGCCAGACCGTGTCCCCGAGGGACTTGTGGAAGTGCGTCGTGACCTGCGGGAGGGCGTTGCCGGGGTTGAAGGAGCGGATGATCGCCTGCGACGAGCCGAGGTCGTACGCCTCGATGAACTGGATCTTCTTTGTCAGCTTCTGGTAGTCGTACCCGCCGAAGGCGTTGGGCGCCTGCCCCCCGACGAAGCCGCAGGGCGTCTCCGGATCGGCGCGGTTCGCGTGCCCGACCAGCTCGCCCAGCACGTTCGCCCAGGCCGAATCGTTGTAGGAGAGCCCGTCGCAGAGCGGCGAGAGGTCCCATTCCCGGAAGGGCTTCCCGTAGAAGCCGCGGACGGCGTCGGGCGTGACCAGCTCGGGCGGGTGGGGCGGGTCGCCGCCGTAGACGTCGCGGAGCCAGCGCGCGTAGCCGTCGCGGTCCGGGCCCAGCCACCAGACGACCGGCCGGACGAAGCTGCCCCAGGAGACCTCGTCGTCCAGGGCGTAGGCGACGCGGCACGGGCTGGCCTGGACGGCGGCGATGTTGGCGGAGACGAGGTCCTTGCATGCGGCGAGCGCCTTCGCGTCGAGCGGGACGAGGCGGTCGCCGACCCTCCGCTGGGCGGCCTTGAACGTCGCGTCGAAGCCGCCGGACT
>CAYUME010000724.1:0-3099 GCA_964445475.1 uncultured Planctomycetia bacterium | reverse complement strand
GAACACCGTGCGCGCTTCGCCGCCGACCGTACCGGGCACGCCGTCGAAGCGGACGCCGAGCGGGTACCACCAATCGCCGGCCGCCACCTCGGTGCCGCGGAAGGCGTTGACGCCGTCCTGCGCGGGGACCAGGTCGAGCCGGTACCCCGTGCGGCCCGCGCCCAGGAGCGCGGTCGCGCCGATCCACGCCCCCGGCCGGTCCGTCTTCCGCACGGCGAGGACCCCGAGCGCGAAGACGACGGCGGGGTACTGCACGACCGAGAGGCGCACGTGCTGGAATCCGAGCAGCGCCCAGAAGGCGGCGCACGCCGCGGCGTAGACCGCGAGGTGGCCGGCCAGCGGGTTCGGGAGGCGGAGCGGCGCCCGGTCGCGACGGAGGGCGAGGACGAGGATCGCCACGAGCGGGATCCAGAAGCCGCGGACGACGTGGCCGGCGTGCCGCGCCAGCCCCTCCGCCCACCGCAGCGGGATCTCCGCCCCGCGTCCTTCCCGGAAGTAATCGAGCATCCAGACGCCCTGGCGGAACCGCTCGACGTCCGGATTCTGAGCGGGGACGCCGGCGAGCGACACGAACGCGAGGTAGAGCAGCGCGGGGCCGGCGAAGAGCGCCGCCGCGACCGCGAGGTCCCGTCCGCCCGCCCGGCCTCCGCGCCGGACGGCGTGCTCCCAGATCCAGCCCGCGAAGGGGGCCGCGTAGCCCTTGCCCAGCATGCAGACGCCGAGCCCCAGCGCGCCGCCGTGCCCGCGCCGGCCGGCCGCCCAGGCGCGCGCCGCGCAGTTGACGAAGACGGCCGGGATCAGGAGGTCGAACGACGCGGTGGTCGGCACCAGGATGAACTCGATCGTGTTGGGGTGGGCGGCCGGGAGGAGCGCCAGGGCGAGCGCGGCGGGGCGGGGGAAGACGGCCAGCAGCGCCCCGTGCAGGAGCGCGAGAGCGGCGACCGCGAGCAGGAGGTTCACGATCACGAGCGCCGCCCAAGCCGTGACGATCTCCCGTCCCGTGATCCCGGTCCAGATCTCCGGATGGTTGGCGGCCTTCATGAAGCCGGCCGCCCGGCCTTCCCACGCCTCCGGCACAAGGCCCTGGAGCGGGCGGAGCGGCAGCGAGACGAGCCAGCCGAGGAACGCATAGAGGGGGCGGTTCAGGCGGATCCGGCCCTGCTCGCAATCGACGAAGCCCTCCGGGAACCGCGCGACGACGCGGGCGAACGACGGGCTGTCGGCATTGAAGGCGTACGTGACCGGGCCGGCGAGCGGGGCGGCGTAGAGGTGGGCCGACCGGTTGGGGCGCGCGAGGTGGAGGGCGCCGGCGAGGAGGAGGGCGGCGAGGACGGCCGCCCCCGCGCGAAGCGCCGGGCGGAACGACGATGCCGCCGGGGCGGCCTCGGGCGGGGGCGCCGTCACGTCGGCCATGCGGGCTCGCTCCTCGGGGTGCGCGCCCGCATCATAGCGCCCCCGGCCCCCCCTGGCAACGCCCGCGCCCCGCCTTCACCCAGGCTTCGGCAGGCAAGCCGTGCCCCGCTTCGTGACTCTTCATGCCCGGGGGACGGGGTGGTGGAATCCGGCCTTCGGGGCCGGTGGCGTCAGAGGATGCGGAGGGCGGACCCGCTGAAGCGGACGATGGGTCTGGGCGCCTTGGCGTGTCCGCGCCGTGGGAGCCGGAGGAACTTCGATCAGGAGGTCCCGAAGATCTCGGGGGCCCGCGCCACGAAGATCGTGTGTTTCGGGCCCCCCCCGACACCGCGCGACGGGACGTCGTGGGCGGCCACCTGCGTAAATCCGAGCCGGCGCAGGCGTGCGGCAAAGGTCGCGTCGGGCGCCGCGGACCACACGGAGAACACGCCGCCGGGGCGGAGGGTGCTCTTGACCCGCTTGAGGGCCGGGTCGCTGTACAGGAGCTGATTCGCCTTGCGGGTCAGCGCCGCGGGGCCGTTGTCCACGTCATAGAGGATCGCATCGTAGCGCTGCCGCGTGGCGCGCAACACGTCGGCGACGTCTCGGACCTTCACCTCCACGCGCGGATCGGCAAGCGGTCGACCGGCCAGGTTCGCCAGCGGCCCGCGATTCCATTCGACCACCGCGGGGACCAGCTCGGCGACGATGACCCGCGCGGTCTCCGGCAGGAGCCGGAGCGTCGCGGCCAGCGTGTAGCCGAGCCCCAGGCCGCCGATGAGCACGCGCGGCGCCTCCGCCTGCGCGAGCTGTCCGCAGACGAGCTCCGCCATGGATTCTTCGGAGGCGTGCTCGCGGCTCGACATCAGCTCGTGCCCGTCGACGCGAATCACGAACTCGTGGGCCTGCTGGTACAGGACCAGCTCGCCGCCATCCGGCGTGCGGGTCCTGCCGATCGTTTTCCAGGGGATCATGCGTTGCTATCGCGAACAGGCACGACGCAAGACCCTTCCGGTGCCCGTTCGGGTCGCGCCTCGGACAGCAGTATAGCGGTCGCGGAAGGGCGGGGACAATGGAAAGGGGCGTCGGGCGGGGCGTTGGGCAAGGCGATCTTGGCGGCCTACTTTCTTCTCGCGGCGGCAAGGATTTGAAGATTAGTAGTACAGGGTGTCCGCGTCTGGGCGCCTTCGCCGTCGTCTTCTCTCCGCGCTTCAGGGGCGGGCGTCGAGGACGAGGCGTCGGACCGCATCGGCCCAGCCGGCGGGGCCGGGGAGGCGGGAGCGGTGGGCCGCGGGGAGCGCGGCGGCCAGCGCGGGGTCGGGCGTGCCGTCGGGGCGCAGCACGAGGACAGGATCGTCGACGGCCTGCAGCATCGGGAGATCGAGGGCGCTGTCGCCGAGGCCGAGGGCGGTGGCGCCGGAGAAGCGCTCGCGGAGGCGGCGGACGGCGCGTCCCTTGTCCGACCCGCCGTGGAGGTGCCAGTACCGCCCGCCGCGGGAGAGGAAGAGGCCGGCGGCCCCGGCGCGCGCGCGCACGAGAGGGAGGAGGGCCGCCTCGTCGCGAAGGAAGCGGAACGGCTCGTCGAACTCGCGCCGGCGGGCCCGGGCGGCCGCGTCCGCGGGCAGCCCGGCCTCGGCGGCCAGCTCGGCGTCCGTCATGTCGCCGAAGCCGCGCACCGCGCCGCCGGTCTCCGCGCGAAGCCCCGTG
>CAYUME010000723.1:0-3101 GCA_964445475.1 uncultured Planctomycetia bacterium | reverse complement strand
AACTCCCCTGCTCCAAGTTGGCATCAGACTAACAGAGGGATGGGCGTGAAGTCAATGGGATCCGTGGAGTCAGCGAGAGGGATCGAACCTCCGGCCTGCCGATGACGAACCCCCTGCTCTAGCGTTTCATGTTACTGATAATTAAAGTTTTTAGGTGGCACCTCAGATGTTCATGACCACCTGCTTCAGACCTGCAGGATAGGCTTCGGTTGTGTCGGAGAGGAGGATTTGTCGGCATCAGATTCTGGAAGTTTTTCCTCTTGAAATATTCGCCTTCGCAGTATTTAATTGGGGGGAGATCATAAGGAGCGTCGCCATGCGCTGTCCGAAGTGTCAAACCCAGGTCGAAGCGACCGACAGGTTCTGCCTATCCTGCGGCGCCGCGCTTGCCCGGCCCGCTCCCGTTCAGCCTCAAGCGGCCGCTCACCCCGGCCCTACGTGTCGGCGGTGCGGGGCGCGACTTCGGGAGAGGGACGCGTTTTGCGGTTCGTGTGGAACGCCGGCCGCGGTCGAGGCGCCCGCCCGTCCCGGCCCATCCCCGGTGGCGCCGCCTCCTGCCGCCGCCGAGCAAGAACGCGCGGCAGCTCCGGCGAAGCAGGGACCGCGCCGCCGCCTGGCGATCTTCCTGGGCTATCTCAACATCGTCCTCTGCACGATCATCATGTCCTACGCGTACCTTCTTCTCGTCTCGGCCAAAGCGAACTATGAGAGCCCCTTTTTCCCGCTTCGCGTCGCCCGCGTTGTCATGATCGCCTTGACGGCCGGACTGTTGCTGTTCGGCCTCCGGCTCTGGCCCGCAGAGAATCCCACGGCCCGCAGACACGGACGGATCATTTTCGTTCTTTCGCTCTTGGCCATCGCGGCCGGCCTCGTGCTCTTCGCTTGATGGGCCGGCGCTCCAGCCCGGCTCGAACGGTCAGGTATGCAGCTCGAAGCCCTCAGTCGAGGGGTGCCCGGCAGCTTCTGCAGAACCTGTCTCCGGCCGAAGTCGGCGCCCCGCACGCCGAACAGAATCGGCGCGCCGACGACGAAGGAGAGGCGGTCGCGGCAGATGCAGAAGCCGCGCTATCCAACAAGCCTCCGGGCCGCGACAGCCGGACGTAAAGGAGTCCCTGCGAGCTGACGGCGATCGCGGTGCTGACGAACATTCCCCCGATCCCGACGTTGAGGCTCAGAGAATTGCCGACGACGACGAGCGTCTGCATCGTGGCGTAAGAGACGGCCCAGACGACCAGGAACCAGATCGTGTTCTGGGCCCGCGCCCGGCCGTTCTCCTGCCAGACACGCGTCTTCCTGCCCTGCACGATACCGAGAGCAAGTCCGAAAACGGAAAGCATAGACAGGGCGGGTACGGTCAGCTTGGACCCGATGATCACGAAATAGACAACGAGCGTTACAAGAGGAAACAGCGCCGCGACGACACAGCTTTTGCGGGATATCGTCCGGGTCCTGCGGAAGGTCCTGAACATGCGCAGGATCAGCAGGATCGAGACGGCCAGGGAAACGTATCGCACGATCTTGAGGATCAGGGCGAGGTCGGTCAGCTTGATCATTTCCCGGCTACCTCAATTCTCCGCCGCATCCGGGGCAGAAAGCCGCGCCCGTCCTGAGCGGACCGCCGCAGCTCCTGCAGAACCGGGGCCCAGGGACATATCCCAGATCCTCTTTCAGCCGGCCGTAGATCTCGCTGGCGCCCGCGGACTTCATCCGGACCTCAAACTCCGTCGCGGAGATGCGAGAGAACTCGAGGACCCACAATCCCCCGCCGGCGCGGATGGCCGCGACGTGTGCGATCGTCCAGCCGGCAGGACCTTTCGCCTTGCGCCGGACCGACAGGGCGCTCATCCCGTTCGTCGCGCTCAGTTGAGCGCAGGCGAATCCCAGCGGGCGAGAGAGCGTATAAGCGCCGTCCCCGCGCAGGACCAGTCCCCCGGCCTCTAGCGAGCGAAGTCCCTTGACGAGGTTGTCCTCCGAGAACGACAGGTCTATCGGCGAAACGAGCCGGAAGCGCGGGGCAGTCCAGCGGAGGTCATCCGAAGGACCGCTCCTCGTTGCGCACTCCAAGATATCGCCGGCCTCGAAGGACATGCCGGAGAAACCCTGCCGTTTGAGGAGGGCCAGGAGGCTTTTTTCCTGGGCGAGGTCGGCCAGAACGGCCAGCGCCTCGAATCCGGCTCTGTCGAAGACCATAGAGATCTCTTCGCCGTCCGACCCGCGCTCCAGATCCAGGGGGGTGCTCAAGCTTCGAACGAGCCAGGGCGCATCGACGGGCCAGACGATCTCGATGGCGCCCTCCGCGGAAAGCCCCCGATAGGCCAACCCCGGCTCGGAGCCCGCCCCGTAGAACCACGAATAGTCGGGATCTTCAGGAGGCGCGAAGGTCATCGCTCCGAGGATGGTCTCGGGCCCGGCCAGAACGGTCATGGCCCGCAGGGCATCAGCCTGACGCTCGATGGGAGCGACGAGACCCGGGTGCGGGACTGATCCCAGATCGCCGAGAGGAGAGCCCGGTCCCGGATGGATCTTCGCCTCCCTGAGTAGATGAACCACCTCGGTATTGCTCAGCGTCCATCTGTTCATCGCCTGGTCACTCCTTCTTGGCGAAAAGCGACTCGAGCATCCGGGCAAAGCTCTGGCTGTTCTGCTGGACGAATGAGTCATGTTCCAAGCCGCCCGCCGGGGCGGCCAAGGTCGTCGCGCCCTCCAGCTTTCCGGCAGCGCCCAATCCCGCGCGTTCCAACCCCGCGCTTTCCCGACTGATGCTTTCGAACGCCCGGGAGCCGAGCTTGAGGCCTTCGAGGCTTCCGGCGCCATCGCGTGAAAAAGTCGCCAGGTCTCCGGCTGACTCGAGCGGCAACGCCGTATCAGGGACCGCGGCGGACGGAGTCGGCGCCGCCCCCGCGGCGGGGCCCGGGGCGGGGGGTGGGCCCGCGGGCGGCCGGGGAGCACCGTGCTACGGGAGGGCCGCCCGCTGGGCCGGGGTGGCTTCGCTGAGGAACGCCGCCATGTCGCACGACAAGCCGAACAGCTCCCCCGTCTTCATCTCCAGCACGCGGAAGTATTCCTTCTGCGACAGCTCAAAACTCCGCCGATGTCGCGTC
>CAYUME010000722.1:0-3103 GCA_964445475.1 uncultured Planctomycetia bacterium | reverse complement strand
TGGAGAAGGTCACGGGGGAGCCGGCGTCCGTCCAGCTGTCGGCAACGTCGCCCCAGGTGGCGAGCTGTGCGGTATAGGCGAAGCCGATGATCCCGTCCGGGAGGCGGTCGTTCACGATGCCGAACTGGAAGTGGGGATCGACGACGAGCTCGCAGGCCATGGTCGCCGTGCTGGCGCCCTGCTGGGCCTGCACGGTGAACCGGTAGAGGCCGGAGTCCTGGGTGTAGCCGGAGAGGACGCCGGTGTCCGGGTCGAGATAGAGGTTTTGCGGGAGGGTGCCGTCGACGACGGCGAAGTTGAACGGCGAGGGCCCTGTCGCGCCGTCCGTCGTGATGGCATCGAGGTAAAACACGTTCTGGGTGCACGGCTTGAGGACGCGGCGGGCGATGCGGAAGCCTGTGGGGGACTGCACCTCCAGGATCGCGGTGTCCTCGGACTGGCGCAGGACCTCGCCGGTCGCGTCCGGCTTGAAGTTGTCGAGGCGGACGGGGAGCGTGTAGCGGCCGGGGGTCGTCGGGGTGCCGGAGAGGGAGCGATGCGCGGCGTCCGCGGTCAGCCCCGGCGGGAGGGTGCCCGGGAAGGACTCCAGCCGGGTCCCGTTCCGCAGGTCGTCGTGGAGGATGCCCGCCTGGGCGTAATAGGGCGTGTCCCGGGTCGCGAGGGGGAGGACTGCTTCGTGGTCCTCGGAAATCGAGCGTCCGTCGGCGAGGGCGGTGTCGCGGCCGCGGACCGTCAGGCGGAACAGCCGGTAGGCATCGCCCGACGCGGACGTCGCCTTGACCAGGACCAGGCGATCGCCGCTCTCGGCGGAGGGATTCATGTATCCGAAGATCTGTCCCGTCGTGTTGTTGAGACCGAGGCCCGGGGGCCACCAGTCGCCCCTCAAGTCGATGGACCAGTCCGTGACCGTATCTCCCGCCGCCGAGAGCGTCTGGTCGTAGAGGACATCGTGACAGGCCGGGGGCAGGTCGATCGTGGTGATGCGGAAGTCGGTGGACGGGATCGGCACCTGGAAGGCCACGCGGCCGAGGGCCGTCATGCGGGGCGGCGCGGTGCTGTCGGCCGCGGCCACGGTGAAGTCGAGAACGCCCGAGCCGATGGGCGTGCCGGAGACCTCTCCCGAATACGGGTCGAGGGCGAGGCCGAGGATGCCGAGCGCGCGGGAGTCGGAGACCCAGGCGGAGGGCGTGCCGCCGGACAGGGCGAGGGCGGCGGGGCCGTAGGGGGACCCGACCGTGGCGTCGGGCAGGCCGGTCGTCGAGATGTATGGGCCGGAGGCCGGCGGATCGACGACGAGGGTGAGGTCCATCCAGGCCTGTCGGTTGTTCGGGCTGCTGTCGCGCACGAAGACCCGGAACGGGAAGGTTCCGCTCTCCCGGGGCGTGCCGTAGAGGACGCCGGTGCGCGTGAGGACGAGGCCGTCGGGAAGCCGGCGCTCGGTCGCGCCGCCGAGGTCCCAGCGGAGGGGGGCCTCCCCGCCGACGGCGACAAGGGCGACGGGCCCGTAGGGGACGCCGACCTGGCCTGCCGGGAGCGAGGCGGTGGTGATGGCGAGCGAGGGGGCGGCGGGGAGGACGACGAGCGTGACATTTCCCTTGGCCAGGCGCCCGGCGTCGTCCGTGACGGCGATGCGGAACGTGTACTGGCCCACGTCGCCGCTGTTCGGCGTTCCCCAGACGTTGCCATTGTTGGAGACGAGATGCATGTTGGCGGGGAGCTGGCCCGCGTCCAGGGTGAACTGGTACGGCGGGGTGCCGCCGACGGCGCGGACCGGCTGGTCGTTGTAGGATTGTGCGGCCACGGCATCCGGGAGCCGAAGCGTGGCGACGGTCAGCGATCCCTGCTGGATGTTGCCGGGATCGACCGTGAAGGTGAAGCTCCGGGTGTGCGTCCATGCGGGAGCATGACTGTCCGTCAGCCGGATGTCGACGTTGAAGGTTCCCGACACCGTGGGAATCCCGCTGATCAATCCGGTCGACGGGTCGATCGTGAGCCCGTCGGGCAGCGGCGCGTTCGGCACGCTCCACGTGTAAGGTGTCGTCCCCAAACCATCGCAACCCAGTTGGGCGTGGTAATACGAGCCCTGCGTGCCGTCCGGGAGGATGTTGGTCGTGATGCCGAAGATGTCGATCGACGTCGACCACTCGGCGGTCTCCGGGGTTCCGGGCGTGCTGTCGGTGACCCGGACGGTGAACGGGTAGTTGCCGGACGACGCCCACGGCATGCCGGTGAGATACCCGGTCGAATTCCACGTGGTCAAGGAGATGCCGCCGGGAAGGCTCCCCGAGACGACAGACCATGTGTAAGGCATGGTGCCGCCGCTTGCGTGCAGCTCACCGTTGTAATAGGTGTTCGGGTTGGCGATCGGGAGGGAGGCGGTTGTCACCTGGAGGCTGGTGGCGGGGACATCGATCGTGTACGTCGTCTCTCCCTCGTCGTTGTTGGCGTCCCGGAGACGGACGGTGAAGCTCGGGAAGGTGCCCGGGGTGGTCGGCGTGCCTTGGATGATGGCCTCGGACGTGTTGATGGTGATGCCGGGGGGGAGAGGGAGTGAATAGGAGATGATCTGGTACGGCGGCGTGCCGTTGTTGGCTGTGATGGGCTGGTTGTACGGCACGCCCACCGTGCCGTCCGGGAGGGTGGCAGGCTGGAGCACCAGGATTTGAGCGGCTGCGGGCGACACGGCGAGCAGGAGATAGAGGATTCCCATGGCGAAACGGGTGATCTGTCTCACGGCAGCCCCCCGGAATGACAAGGCCCATAATAAATGAATAAAAAAGTATAGCCTCTTTTTGACGGAAAGTAAACCCTCTCGTGAGCCGGAGGCGCGCGGAGCGCCGTCCGAACCCGGGGAGGACGGGGGGCGCGACATTTCATGCTTGATATTTCAGGAGGCGCATGCAACGGTCTCGTCGTGGGAGGACGGGATCTTCCGCGGCGAGAGAGCGGGCGAGAGCGGAGGGGGCGATGAGACCGGTCGGGAGTCGGGCCGTCCTTGCGCTGCTGCTGGCCGTTCCATGGCCCGGACAGGCCGCGGAGCCGGGGGGCGCCCGGTCCCCCGAGGCCGCGGCGCCCGGCGCGATCTCGCGCCCCGCGCCCCCCG
>CAYUME010000721.1:0-3105 GCA_964445475.1 uncultured Planctomycetia bacterium | reverse complement strand
GTGGAGGATGACCAGCACGTCGCTCAACGTGCGGCCGCGCGGGATGAAAACCGAGCGCGCCGAGGATGCACACCAAGGGGAAGGACGAGACCGTGTGCGGGACCGGACAAGCAGGAAGCCGAGGCTATCTCACAAACACCTGGGCCGCCTTCGTCTCGAGGCAGGCGCGCTGGAGCAGGGTGAAGACATCGTGGGCGCCTCGGGCGACGCCCGGGGGGAAGGAAAGATCGACGTGGCCGGACTCGAAAAGCGTGTGGAAACGACTCTCGAGGGCAAGCCGGTCCGAGAGGGCCAGCGACGACCCGGCGCGGCAGTGGTACGCCGGCGTATACGGAAGCGGGCTCTCCGCGGCGCCGCGGTCGCGCGCGGGGGAGAACCGGCGGGCATCCAGGCGCGCCAGCCGCGCACACGCATCCCCCGCCGGGTATTCCCCGAGGACGATCCGAAGCCCGGCCCGCCGCGCCGCCTCCCGCACCCGGAACGCGAGACAGGAGAGCACCCGCAGCCCCGCCTTCGCCGCGTCCTCCGACTCGCCCAGCTCGCGTCCCGCCAGGTGGCGCACCGCCTCGTTGAGGCCGACGGGGACGACGAGGTGGACGGTCTCGCCGAGCTGCAGCGCCCCGCGCCCGTCGCGGGCCCATCCGGCCTGTTCCCCGAAGGTCCCCGCCTCGCCGAAATACCGGCGCAAGGCCGCATGCTTCTGCTGGTGCGCCTTCACGGCGAGGTCCACCGCCTCGTCCATCCGGTCGTAGAATCCCTCGAGGTCGCCGGGGGCGCCGCGGTACGCGACCTGCGGGAGGTTGACAAAGACGGCCTGCGCGGCGACGAACCAGGCCTCTTCCGGGACGGCCGCCCCGTCCCCGCACGGCTCGAACCGGCCGAGGCGCGAGGCCGGCCAGAGCAGGTCCTCGCCGCGGTCGAAAAGGAACAGGACGTTTCCCGAGGCGGCGGCGAGCGCGCACGCCTCGCGCAGGACGGCGGCGCGCGACGGTTCCTTGAAGGACTGGGCGTCCAGCCCGACGGCCAGCGTCCGGCGCGGCGTCGGCGGCGCGGCGCGGAGGGCGGCGAGCACGGCGCGTGCGAGCTTGAGCGCCGGCTCCGCGAGGTCCCCGTAGCACGCGTCGAGGCTCGTCGCGTTCGGCCCCGTCGCGCGCAGCCTCCGCAGGGCGCGCGGAATGTGGAGGTGGAGGGTCGGATGGAGGGAGGCCCCCGCCCCGGACGGCCCGGCCATCAGCGCGGCGAGGTCCGCCGCCTCCGCCTCCAGCTCCTTCGGCCCGAGCGCGGCGACCAGGGGCGCATAGAAGGTCTCGGCGTGGACCAGCTCGACCGCGTCGGCCGCGTAGCGCGGCGCGGCGGCGGCCACCGCCCGCAGCTGGGCGGTCAGCGCCCGGGCCCCGTCCGCCACCTCCGGCAGCCCCGGCACCGTCAGCCGCAGGCCGTGCCGTTTCAGGTACTCCACCGAGGGCGCCATCCAGGCCAGCTTCAGCGGCTGCTCGAGGTTCCCGATGTGGATCATCCCGTCCACGTGCGCGGCCGCCACATCCGCCTCGTAGAGGTCCTGCAGCGCGTACTGCCGGAGCGTCATCTCCCCGACCACCTCGCAGACCCGGGCGGGATCGGGCACGCCGTCCCGCGCCCCGGCCTGGACGAGCCGGTCGAGATCGAACTTGGGGACGCCGAGGGTCGTCTGCCGGCGGAGCTTGCCGCTGAGGCCGCGGACGAAGAGCTCGTGGTCGACGAGCTGGCGGATGATGGCGGTGGAGACGCGCCGGACGCCGGACCGGAAGATCTTCTTCTCGACTTCGGCGGCGACGCCGTCGGCGGTGGCGCGGTCGAGCCCCGCCTCCTTCATGAGCGCGTCGGCGATCCGGTTCCGGCCCCACGCGGTCGCCTCGTCGCGCGTGGAGGCCTCGACGAAGAGCTGGCCGGCGGGGAAGAGGTCGTCGGCGGGGGGGCGGGCGGGGACGGCGGCGCGGGCGGCCTCCTCGCGGTAGTGGATGTAGGCGCGCGCGATCGTGGGGTGGCCCGTCTCGAGCAGGACCTTCTCCACGATCTCCTGGACGTCGCGGGAGGCGGGCACGGTCCGGCCGTGGTACCGCTCCAGGTAGAGCGCGACGACGCTGGCCAGGTCGGCGGCCAGGAAGCGGTCGTCGACCGCCACGGAACAGGCGGCCTTGTAGATGGCATCGGCGATGCGCGACTCGTCGAACGCCACCTCGCGGCCGTCGCGCTTTCGGATCTTCTCGATCCGGATCTTCCGGTCGGGCATGACGCGCGGGACCGGCAACGGGTCCCGCCCCCAGCGACTGGTGAACCCCACGTCCGGCGCCGGTCCGGACGGCCCGTCGGGCCGCCCCGCCCGCCGCTCCCGGCGGGCGTCCCATTTACCGGCGCTTCAGCTTGCCCAGCAACGGCCCGAGCTCTTTCACGAACTCGCTGACGTCCTGGAACTCGCGGTAGACCGAGGCGAACCGAACGTACGCGACCTGGTCCAGGACCTGGAGCTCGCTCATGACGAGGTCCCCGATCTCCTTCGAGGGGACCTCCTTGTCGTATTTCTCGTAAATGCGGGACTCGATCCGGTCGAGCGTCTCGCCGAGCCGCTCCTCCGGGATCGGCCGCTTCGCGCAGGCCTTCTGGAGGGCCTGGAGGAGCTTTCCGCGGTCGAACGGCTGGCGTTTCCCGCTCTTCTTCGTGACCAGGATCGGGCGGTGCTCCACCCGCTCGTAGGTCGTGAAGCGGCGACGGCACCGCTTACACTGCCGTCGCCGCCGCACCGAGATCCCGCCGTCCATCGGGCGGGTCTCGAGGACGTGGTCGTCGTCGAGCTTGCAGTACGGGCACCGCATGGGAAATTTTTGCTTCGCAAAAATTCTATGCGGCCGCGATGTCCACGCATCGGGGCCCACGGCCATCGCGGGAGAAGGACGATACCAAGGACGACGGGAGATCGTCAATGGAAAACCCGGCGCTCGGCACGCGGCGAACGGATCACTTCCCGACGCAGAAGCGCGAGAAGATCGCGTCCAGCAGCCCGTCCGGGGTGACGCGCCCGGAGACTTCGCCCAGGGCGTCCAAGGCCTCGCGAAGGTCCTCGGCCACGCA
>CAYUME010000720.1:0-3111 GCA_964445475.1 uncultured Planctomycetia bacterium | reverse complement strand
TCTTCCACCCGGATGGAGCCGCCGGCCGAGAGATCCGTGGTCCCGGTGGCCACGCGCCGTCCGTCGTCCGCCCGGGCGAGCTCGTAATCGAATTCCAGCTTGGCTCCCACGGGCTCGACCAGGCGCACCGTGACCGCCAGGAGGTCGTCGAGGCGCGCCGGCGACCGGTAGTCGATCCCGAGGTGGACCAGCGGGGCGATCACGCCGTGCTGCAGGAAGAGGGGGTAGTCCAGGTCCCACCGCTTCCCGAAGGCCCGCCGCCCGACCTCGAAATAGGAGGCGTAGTGGCCGTGCCAGACGATCTGGGTGGCGTCGACCTCCTGGAAGCGCACCGCGACGGAGGCGGTCTCCTCCAGGTAGCGGCGGTGGTCGCTCCACCACGGGATCCGCTTGACCGCGTTCATGGGACGACTCCCGGGCGCGCCGCGGAAACCGGCGCGGTCATCCGTACAGCTTCAACTGCCCCTCGGCCACCCGCTCGCCGCCTGCGAAGACACAGCCGGTGACCAGGGTCAAGGAACCCAGCTGCCGGTCCTCACGGGTCCGGATGGTCAGCCGCTCCCCGGCAGCCGGCCGGCGGATCACCCGGAACCCGGCAACGCCGGCCAGCATCCCCGGGGAGGGCGGCCCGCCGCCGGCGAGGTGCGCCTTCTGGGCGGCCACCGTCTGGGCCACGCACTCGACCAGGGCGGCCTCCAGGACGCGCCCGCCCGCGAGCCCCATCCGTCCCGCCTCGAAGACCGTCTCCGCGCAGGCCGTCCCGGGGCCGGCCTCGAGCAGCCGGTCGATCATCCGCATGGGGGGACGGTGCGGGAGCAGCGTCGCCGCATCGATGTTCATCCGGCGGAGCCCCCGGGAGCGGGTGCCGCGGGCGCCGGTCCCCGGCCCGCGCGGTCCCAGAACGGGTAGAAATTATACCACTGGTAGGGGTATTGCCGCACCAGGGACTCCAGTCGGCCGACGTAGCCCCGCACGCACGACTCCAGAAAAGCCTGACGCTCCCCGCGCGGGGGCAACGCCAGGCGCTCCGCGTGGAGACCGACAAAGCGGTACCGGAACCCCTTCTCGCGGAAGACATGGGCCTGAAGGATCGTCGCCCCCGAAAGGGCGGCGAGCAGGAAGGGGCCGGCAGGAAAGGCGGCCGGCGCCCCCAGGAACGGGGCTTCCACCAGGGTCTGCCCGACGCCCCGGTCGCCCAGCAGCGCGACGATCTCGTTGCGCCGCAGGGCCGCCAGGATCTCGACGCTGTGCTCGAAGGCCCCCCGCGTGTCGATCCAGCGGACGTGCCGCCCCGCCGTCGCGTTCTCCATCATCCGCCGGATCGGCCCGATCTCGTTCTCGAACCCGGCCACGTGGCACGGGACGTCGTACCGCTTGAGGAGGTGGGCCGCAGCCTCCCAGTTCCCCGCGTGGGACGCCAGGAGGATCAGCCCCTTCCCGTCGGCCAGCGCGCGGCGGACGTGCTCTTCCCCCTCGTAGGCGTACGTGAACCGGTCCTCGCGGCCGCCCAGGATGACGATGCGGTCCAGCAGCATCATCCCGAACGAATAGAAGTGGCGGTAGACGGACGCGACGCGCCGGAAGAAGGGAAGGGGGCCCCGCAGGCGCTGCAGGTAATCGGCCGAGCTCCGGTACCCCTGCCGCGAGGCGAGGAGAAAATACGCGGCCACGCCGATCAGGAAGAAATACGCGACCCGCAGGCCCAGCGTGCGGCAGACCGTGATGAAGAACCAGTTCCCGAACACGCCGCCCCGCGTCCGCCCGGTCCACGCGGTCGCGGTCGGCCCGGCGTCTCCGCTCACGCCGCGACGTCCTGATGGGATTCGATGAAGGCGTAGACGGCGCCTGGTCTTCCTTGATCTTGACCCCCAGGTCCCGGAACTCCTTCTCCAGCGCCACCACGAGGTCGATCCCGTCCAGGCTGTCCAGCCCCAGGTCCTCGCCCAGGCGGGCTTCCGGCTTCAGCGCGTCCTCCGAGACGTCGAACTCCCGGAGCAGGGTGGCGTGAACGCGCCGGATGACGTCCTCGTGGGTCATGTCAGCCTCGCCGAGAGGAGGTTTGCAGCCGGCGGCCCGCCGCCGGCCGGGCGGGGACCGGCCCCGCCTCGCACGCCACAACTAATTTCAAGGACAGGCCCGGCCAAGTCAAGGCATATCGGGGCGCCGGTCAGGTATAGACGCCGCCGTTCACGTTGATGACGGCGCCCGTGATGTAGGCGGCACCCTCCGTGCACAGGAACGCCACGGCCGCCGCCACCTCCTCCGGCCGGCCCAGCCGCCGCATCGGGATCGTCGGCAGGATCTTTTCCCGGTCCACGCCGTCCAGGATCTCGGTCTCGACGAACCCCGGGGAGACCACGTTCACGGTGACGCCGCGCCGGGCCGTCTCCAGCGCGAGGGCCTTGGCCGCGCCGATCAGGCCGGCCTTGGACGCCGCGTAGTTCACCTGCCCCGCCATCCCCGCCTGGCCCGACGTGGACGCGATGCAGACGATCCGCCCGCGGCGCCGGAGGAGCATCTCCTTGACGACGGGGCGGGTCACGTTGTAGAAGCCGGTCAGGTTCGCGTCGAGGACCCGGCCCCAGTCCGGGGGCGTCATCCAGACCATCAGCATGTCGTTGCGGACGCCGGCATTGCTGACCAGGACGTCGATCGCGCCGTGCGCGGCAAGGCACCCCTGCACGGCCCGGTCGCAGGCGGCGGCGTCCGTCACGTCGAACGGCGCCGGCTCCGCGCTCCCGCCCGCCTTCTCGATCGCCGCCACGGTCTCGCGGGCGTCCGCCTCCCGGGACTTGTAGTTGACCAGGACGTGGTGCCCCGCCCCGGCCAGCGCGAGGGAGATCGCGCGGCCGATTCCCCGGCCGCCTCCCGTCACCAGGGCGATGGCTCTCTGGGTCATGGCATCCCGGATCCGGGGCACGGAAGGATCGGCGAGCGAAGACCTTATATCAGATCACCCCGCGCGAGTCAAAAACGCTCGCCACCCGGCGCCCGAAGCGACGGACATTCCGTGTTTGACGGAAATCGACATTCAACTATAATGGACCACGCGACGGGCGCAGGTAAGCCCGCCGGTCGTATCGCGTCACCCGAAAGGAGGCTCCCGTGAAC
>CAYUME010000719.1:0-3115 GCA_964445475.1 uncultured Planctomycetia bacterium | reverse complement strand
CCTGGGCGCCGACGCCTTTCTCGAGGGGCCGCTGGACGCGGAGGTCCTCTCGATGGCCGTCACCTCCCGACTCCGGCGGTCGGCGGAGCGGTCGCGCGAAGCCCGCGTCGATCCGCTCACGGGGCTGGACAACCGAAAGGCCTTCGAGGAGGCCTTCCGGCAGACGATGTCGACCGCGCGCCGCGTGCGGTTTCCCGTCGCGATGGCCGTCATCGACATCGACCACTTCAAGGACGTGAACGATGCCCACGGGCACGCGCCCGGCGACGCAGTCCTGCGCCAGGACGCCGGCACGGTCGCCAAAGTCCTCCGCACGTCCGACACGGTCGCGCGGTGGGGGGGGGACGAGTTCGTCGCCCTCTTCACCAACGCGGACCTGGCGGGCGCGACCATCGCCCTCGAGCGCGTCCGCCGCGTTCTCCGCGAGGTCCGGTTCCACGCCCCCGGGGGGGAGGCGTTCTCCGTGACCCTCACCTGCGGGCTCTTCCAGGTAGGCGACGAGGAGACCTTCGAGACCGCCTTCGACCGGGCGGACCGCCTCCTCCTCCTCGGCAAGGCGGCCGGCCGCAACCGGGTCTTCACCGTGCGGGACGTCGAGCGCCCCCGCTGCCCGAAGATCCTCGTCGTCGAGGACGACGAGCTGGTGGTCGCCCTCCTCCGCAAGCACCTCACGATGGACGGTTTCGAGGTCGTCCACGAGCCGGACGGCATCGCCGCCTTGGCGGCGGCGCGGAACCTGGAGGCGGCGCTGGTGATCCTGGACCGGAAGATGCCCGGGATGGACGGCATCGACCTCATCGCCCAGCTCCGTCGTCACGCCTCCTATGCCCGGGTCCCCATCGTAATGTTGACGGCCCTGGGGAGCGAGGAGGAGATCGTCCGGGGCTTCGAGCGCGGCGCCGACGACTACATCGTCAAGCCCTTCTCGCCTGCCGAGCTGCTGGCCCGCATCCACCGCCTTCTCCGCGTCGGGGCGGCCTGACCGCGGTCACAGTCGTGGGAGGGGTTTGTCCCCGCCCTTCCGATCCGTACCGAAAGGCGGGGGCAACCCCGACCCGTTTCGTTGTCTCCCGCGCCTCCGCATTCCGCCCCGCATTCCGCCCCATGCCAATCCGCGACAGCTGTCTTGATTTGATAGTCCCCCGCGCACGCCCCCCGCGCGACCGCCTGCGGCGTAATCCCATCCTATTGCAGTGCAAAGGGATGCGGCTCGCTTATCGGGCGGCTCGTGGCACGCCGTTTGCTCTTCTCTCCCTTGCGCGTTGATCGTCCGCCCGGCCTGATGACAAGGAGCGATGCCATGAAGAACCTCAACCTCGACATCGACCTCCTGCCCGGCCGCGTCCCCCACCTGGTGATCCGGGGGGCTCTGGACATGGCCTCCGTCGGGTGGTTCGACGAGGTGGTCGGCCGGATGCTGGACTGGGAGTCGGACCGGATTGTGATCGACTTCTCGGAGGTCTCGTTCATCAGCAGCGGCGCGATCGGGATCCTGATCGCCGCGGCCGAGGAGTACGGCCAGCGCGGCGGCCGCATCTTCGCCGTGAATCCGTCGGACAGGATCCTCCACGTCTTCACCCTGTGTGCCCTGGTCGAGTGCATGACCTTCGTGGCGGGCGTGAACGAGGCACTGGGCGTCTGCGCGTAACGGCATGTCCGGATGATTGACGGGGGCAATGGGCCATGTCGAAAGAGGGGGGGATCCCGGACCGCGTGTTCTCGCTCGTTGCCGTGGCGGCGGGCGGCTTCGCCGCCGCGCTGGGCGGGATCGTCGTCGTCGGCTGGTTGACCGGCAGCGCCCGGCTCATCCAGACCCACCCGACCTTCCCCCCGATGCAGTACAACGCCGCCCTCGGCTTCCTCTTCTGCGGAACCGGGCTGCTGGCGGCGCGGGCGGGGCGGCCCCGGCTGGCCCTGGCCGGGGGGCTGCTGACCGTCCTCCTCGGCGCCCTCACACTCCTCCAGCACCTCTTCGATGTCGACGCCGGCATCGACCGGCTCCTCTTCGAGCCGGTCATCACGACGCTCACCGCGCGGCCGGGGCGCGTCTCGCCCAACTCGGCGCTCTGCTTCCTCTTGGCCGGGACGGCCGTTCTGGCGATCCGTCGTTCGGGGCGCCGCCGGCTGAGACCCCCGGCGCTCGCGCTGGCGGGCATGATCCTCATGGCCCTCGGCCTCGTCGCCTACCTCGGCTACCTCGTCGGCCTGCCCCAGGCCTACGGGTGGGGCCGCCTGACGCACATGGCCGTGCAGGACACCGTCGGGTTCCCGGTCTTTGGCGCCGGCCTCTTGGCCGTCGCCTGGCGGGAGGACCGTGCGGGCCGGCCGGGGCTCCCGTCCTGGCTGCCGGTCCCGGTCGGGCTGGGCCTGACCGTCGGTGTCGTCTGTCTCTGGCGGGCCCTCGCGGCGCAGGCGCCGCCCCCGCTCCCGACGATCACGCTCGTCCTCGGCCTGGCCCTGTCGGCCCTCGTCGTCTGGAGCCTCCACCTCCTGTTGACGGAGGGCCGGCTCAAGCGCCAGGCGGAGATCGCGAACCGCGACCTGCTCGACGAGGTCATGGACCATAGCCGGACGATGGTCCGGCTGGCCCAGCACGCCTCGGACTTGGAGCACTCCCTCAACAGCATGCGGACGGAGGCCCGGATCATCATCTCGATCCTGAACAGCATGGGGGACGGCGTGGTGGTGACCGACCCAGAGGGGAAGATCCTGCTCTTCAACCCGGAGGCGGAGCGCCTGCTGGGGCAGGGGGCCACCGACGCCCGGCTGGAGGACTGGTCCTCGGTCTACGGCTTCTTCCGACCCGACCGGGAGACCCCCTTTACGGCCGACGAGTTGCCCTTCGCGCGGGCCGTCCGGGGCGAAACGGTCGAGGGCGTCGAGGTCTTCATCCGGAACGCGTCCGTCCCCGACGGGCACTGGGCCGGCGTCGGGGGCCGCCCCCTGCTCGGCGCCCGGGGCGAGATCCAGGGGGCCGTCGTTGTCCTCCGCGACGTGACAGCCTACAAGACGTCGGAGCGGATGAAGGACGAGTTCGTCTCCGTCGTCAGCCACGAGCTCCGGACGCCGCTGACCGCCATCCAGGGCACCCTCGGGCTGGTCCTCGGCGGGGCCG
>CAYUME010000718.1:0-3118 GCA_964445475.1 uncultured Planctomycetia bacterium | reverse complement strand
CCTTCGAGGAGATGTCGTTCCTCGACCGGCCCGGATGGCTCAACTGGTACGACACCGCCGAATCCCAGGCCCTGCTCGACTACCAGAAAACCACCCGCGCGGCCTTCTTCGACCAGCTCTCGGCCGTGGTGGCGGAGGAACTGGCCTGAGCGCCTCTCCGTCCCGGGGCAGCGCCCCTTCCCGGCGACCGGCGAAAAGGCCCTTCCTGCAGCCGTTGAAGCGCCCGCTGCCGGCGCTCGCCCTGGCATTCGCCCTGATCTGGCTGCAAGGCTGCGGATGGATCCGCGAGGCCGGCGTTTCTTCCTGGGCGCCCGGGGATGCGGGCGTGCTCTATCCCACCCGCCTGTCCCCCACGCAGCAGTACGCGGGGGAGGTGCTGTCCTACATGATTCTCGTGGTCACGGGCCACGCCGGGCCGCCGGCCCTTCGCGACGCGTGGCGGACCTGCGGGGCCGGCGGCGGGCTGTCCCTACCGGACATCGCCGGCATTCTCGCCGACCCGGCCGGGGACAAGAACCGTCTCATGCTTTACGACATGAACGGTCTCGGCCTGTCCCAGGTGCTCTACCGTTACGACGCCCGGTTGAACCAGTTCAAGGGGGCCCATTCTGTCGACGGGGTGTTCCCGTCGGCCGAACTCATCGCCCTGCGGCTGCTGCTGGTGGACCTGATGGACCAGGGCCGCGCGGCGGACCTCGACGGCCTCTACCGCCTGATGTCGAAATGGACGGCGCCCGGGGGAGGCCGGGTCCCGGTCGCGGACGACGCCGGGCTTTCGGCGTCGCACCTCGAGCGGCTGCGGGCGGTGCTGCTGTCCGAACACGACCTGGCGGAGTATCTTCGCCACCCGTTCGTGGTGGATGCGCTTCGCCGCCTCGGGGTCCTGCGCGACAGCGCGCTGGGGCGAAGGATTTCGAGCCGGGCGACCTACCGGGGCCTTCGGCCGGCGCGGCCCGCCGCCGCCGGGGCGCGCCGGGCCTTGGTGGCCGTGCTGCCATCCATCACCGGGGACTACCGTGCCGCCGACCCGGGTGAAACTCTTGCCTGGGGGTTCTCGCCGGACCCGGAGTACGCCCGGGCCGTCGGGAAGATGAAAGCGGCGATCGCCGAGGCCTTCGACCGGGCGTCGGCGGCATCGAATCGCTCTCCGGGGGAAATCGATTTCCTGGATTTCGTCGCCCGGCCCCTGGTCGTGCACCCCGGCAACGTCGATGCGGTGGCCGGCGATCTCTGCCCGGAGGCCGACATCGTCATCGTGATCCTGGGCCGGAACGTCGACCGCTCCCTGCACCTGGACGCGGCGCGCGACGTCTTTCCGAACACCCACCGCTTTTACTTCGACATCATGGACGTCAAATACGACCGTATTGCGGACGAGATCGCGGCGATCGGGGCGGCGGCGGCCCGAAAAGCGGCGGGGGACCGGTGAATCCCGTTGCTTCCGAGGGGGCATCCGTTGTAGATTGACGGCAGGATCGGAAAGAATCCTGTGCATTACGAACGATGACGAACCGGGCGAGACGCCGCGGCTGCCGCATCCCCGCAGCGGTCGGGCGGCTTCGACCCGGAAACCGGAATCGCCGGCGGGCGCCGGCGGGGTGGAGGGTGACATGAACAGGTCGCGTCGAACCGTTTTCCTGCGGGTGCTTGTCTGCGTTGCGGCGGTCGCCTGGGCGGCTGCCGGGTGGGCCCAGGACCCGATTATCCGGGCCAAGCTGGGGATCCAGATCCGGTCCGGGGAGCAGAGCCTCCGGGCCAAGTCCCGCGACCGGGTCCGGGCCGGGGACCTGCTGCGCGTGTACGTCCACCCGGAGGGAAGCTTCTTCGTCTACGTCATTCACTCGGACGGGCAGACCGCGACCATGCTCAATTCCCTCGAGCAGAAGTTCATGAGTTCGACGATCATCATGCCGTCCGCGGCGACGTTCTACGAAGTCGACGGCAAGAGCGACAACGAGCGGTTCACCGTGGTGTGCAGCCCCGGGGCGCTCAAGGAGATGGACCTGTTCGGCGCGACCGGGCAGGTTTCCCACGACCGGTGGCAGCCGGTCTGCGACGCCCTTTCGGCGCGCTCGCACATCGACCTGGCCGGAAAGCCGGAGACGCCGTTTCCCATCGCGGGCAATGTCCGCGGGGCCGCGGACAGCACGGCGGCGGACCCCTTCGTGGAAAAGCTCCAGATCCACTCGGGCAATTCCCTTCTCGTGAAGACCTATGACTTCATGGTTCAGAAGTAGGCGGCACCGCCGCTTCGTCGCCGCGTGGACCCTGCTGCTGCTGGGCGGCGTCTGGCTGTTCTGGCTGTGGCGGGGGGAGACCTGGACCGTCGCCGACGACCAGCTCCTCGACCGGGTATACCGGCAGGCCGTCTTGCGGGGCCGGGGGCCGGTCGCATCGGACCTGGTCACCTATCTCACCATCACCGACCGGACCTATCAATATCTCGGCAGCAACCACCTGGACCGGGATTTTCTGGCGCAAGTGAACGGTGCGCTGCAGCGCTTCGGCGTCGCGGCCGCCGCCTACGACATCATTTTCGCCCGGCCGAGCGCTGCCGCGGCGGACCGCCGCTTCGTCGACGCCACCGCCGCCCTGGGCGCCTGCTACCTGCCCGTGGGGTTCGCCCTGGAAACCGAGCCCCGGCCCTTTCGATGGGAAGGGGGGGCGGCCTACGAACGCCTGCGGACCGAGCAGCGGTTCACGCCGCACCTGCAGGGCGAGGGCCGGCCCTATCACGCCGCGCGGGCCCTGGTGCAGATGGACGACCTGGCCCTGGCCTGCTTCAACACGGGCCACATCAGCGCCCTGAGCGACCCCGACGGGGTCTACCTGCACGTTCCGATGCTGGTGCAGGTCGACGACGGCTTCGTGCCCGTCGTCTGCCCGCCCGCGGCCGACGGCCAGGGCGGCTTCCTGAACGTCAACGCCGACCTCGCCGCCGCGTCGATCGCCGTCTCGCTGGCCGCCGCCAAGCTGGTGCTCGTCACCGGTGCCCCCGGGATCCTGGCCAACCCCGACGACCCCAGCTCGCTGGCCAGCGCGCTCTCGCTGGCGGAGCTCGACGCGATGGAGGAGTCGGGCGCGCTGCGCGCGGGCATGCGCGTCAAGGCCGCCGCCA
>CAYUME010000717.1:0-3136 GCA_964445475.1 uncultured Planctomycetia bacterium | reverse complement strand
GTGTTCGCACGGCAGCAAGAATCCACGGGTTAGGAGTACAGACCATGTGGGGTCCGCGGATCGCGCGAACCACCCCGGGAATAACCTGATCCCGTCTCCAGCGCACACGGCGTGCCGACCTGCGGGCTATTGTCTGTCAATTTGACAGGGTCGCCCCGTCCGTCCCGTCCGCCCGCCACGCCCGAACCCCCTTCGCCACAAGCCGTTGCGCACTTCCCCTCCTCCCCCACCGATTGGCACTCCCTTTGCTTAATTGTCTTACAGATTCCGCCGTTACGCGGCGGGGCCGTTCGGCGCCGCCCGGGCCGGAAAGGAGGCTTCCATGTTCGGTTTCGATCGGGGTCGCGACAGCTTCTGGGACTTCTTCCGCGAGGTGGATCGGATACGGGATTCGTTCCGCCCCGCCCCCGAGGCCCCGGCACTGAATGTCTGGCAGAGCGACAAGGACGCCGTGGTCACGGCCGAGGTCCCCGGGCTCGACCCGAAGGATCTCGAGGTCACCGTCGTCGGGGACACCCTCACCCTCCGCCTGAGCCTGCCCGAGCCGGAGGCCCGGGAGGGAGAGACGTGGCACCGACAGGAGCGGGCTTTCGGGACCTTCGCCCGGACCCTCCGGCTCCCGTTCCAGATTGACGCCGGCAAGGTCGGCGCCCGCCTGTTCAACGGGATGCTCCAGGTCACCCTCCCCCGTGCGGAGGAGGACAAGCCCCGCAAGATCTCCATCAAGGCGGACTGACGCGGCTCGCGCAAAACGCGCGGTGAAAGGAAAGGAGGTTGCCATGTCGACCCAGAGCCTGAGCAATGCGAAGCGGGAGATACGAACCCCGGACGGCACGGAGCCCACCCGGCCCCGCAAGGCGTTCGTCCCCCGGGCGGACATCCTGGAGACGCCGGACGCCCTCGTGGTGATCGTGGACATGCCCGGCGTCGACGCCAAGTCGGTCGACATCAGCGTCGAGCGGAACCTGCTGACGATCCACGGGGCGGTGGCGGCGGACGCTCCGGAAGGCTACACCCCGTCGTACGCCGAGTACGCGATGGGGGACTGGCACCGCGAGTTCGTCCTCTCGGATGAGGTGAAGCGCGACGCCATCCAGGCCGCCGTGAAGAACGGCGTCCTGCGCCTGACGCTGCCGAAGGCGGACCCGGCCCGGAAGATCCAGGTCCGCGTGGAGTAGCGCTCACAACCGGACACCCGATCCGCTCCGTCCCGTGTCGTGCGCTGGGCAACGAGCGGCGCGGCAGCCGTATGCCGCGCCGTTCGTTGCGTTCTGCGGGCGGGCCCGGACGCAGGAGGCCGCCACCCCGGTCTTGCGCAATCTCCCGCCGCGTGCGATCATGGCGCCCACCCGAGGCCCCGCACCGGGAGTGGCTGTCATGATGCCCGACCCCGCTCTGGTCGCCCAGCTCTTCGTCCTCATCAACCCCTTCTCGTCGCTGACCGTATTGATGTCGGCGCACGGGCAGGGGATGCCCGTGCGCCGGCTGGCGGCGGGGGCGGTCTTGACCGCCTTCCTCATCGCCGTCTCCCTCGCCCTCGTCGGCCCCTTCCTGCTCCAGATCTTCGGGATCTCGCTGGACTCGTTCCGGATCGCGGGCGGGATCGTCCTCCTGCTGCTGGGCGTCGAGACGGTGCGTCGGCGGGAGGACCACCCGGTCTCGGTGAGCAACCTGGACGGCCTGATGTCGATCCTGGCGACGCCGACGATGACGGGGCCGGCCACGATCACCTACGTGACGCTGAAGACGCACGAGATCGGGCTCGGGCCGCTGCTGGTGAACCTGACGGTCGCCTTCGCGGCGGTGGCGCTGGTGGTGGGGGTATTCGTCCTGCTGATCCCCCGGATCCACAAGCGGGCGGTGAACATCATCTCCCGCGTGCTCGGCCTCTTCCTGACGGCCGTGGCCATCGAGATGATGGCGAAGGGGCTGACGGGGATCCTGGCTCCGTTGCGGGTGACATGAGAGGTCGCGTGTCGGCGCAGTCGATCCGCCAAGCACGGGAACCGCGGACAAGCGCGGATGAGGACTCAGGCGGAGCAGTCACCGGATCGCCGTCTGCTTCTATCTGCGTTCATCTGCGGTTCCCGATCCTTTCGCCGCCTCGATCCGCTGCGCCTGCTCCCACGCCCAGGCGAACCTTCCCGTCTGTTTCGCCCACGCCGCCTCCAGCCCGGCGGCGTGCGCCCCGTAGGCGGCCGCGGGGCCGTCAACCGCGGGCCGGAATTCCGCGTCGAGCCGGGGGTCCGCCCCCCCGGCGGGCGACGCCTCCGGGGACGGAAGCGACGGGAGGCTGCGGGACGGCGCCCCCGCGTTGAACCAGAAGTTTTCCGCGAAACGGAACGACGGGACGTCGACGCCCCCGCCGACGTTGGCGACCTGCGCCGGCGCCCCGTACACGACCAGGTTCCGCGCGAAGGCGTTCCCGCCGGTGGGCTTCGTCCCCCCTTCCCGCAGGATCCGGAGGACGAACTGGCGCGGATTCACGATGGTGTTGTAGGCCACCTCGCAGCGGGTGCAGGAGATGAACGCGACGGCCGCCCCCCCGCCGGTCACGACGTTGCCCATCGCGGCCATGTCCAGCCCCTCGTAGCCCGTGCCGCGGTTCTTCTGGTGAAAGAAGGCCTCGCCGGTGCTCCCGCCGAACTGCAGCGCGCGGTGACTGGCGTCGTCGAACCGGCAGCGGTAGACGCCGAGCCCGGTGGTGCCGCCCTTGGGCTGGATGGCGTTGGCGGTCTGGCCCTTCAGGCCCGGGTAGGCGAACCGGCACGTCATCACGAGACCGCGCGCACAGCCGACCAGGTCGATGGCCGATCCCTCCCCGCCCCACGTCTCCACCGCACAATCATAGAGGAGGAAGTCCGTCACCCCCGGCATCTTGATCCCGTCGCAGTTCCCCTGCCCCGCGACGCCGCGTGAGAGGAGGCGGCGGAGGACGATGTGGCGGCAGAAGTCGACCTGGATGTTGTTCTCAGTCCCGCCCGTCGCGACGAGGCCGTCCACGACGAGGCGGCTGCAGCGGACGAAGTGGAGGGGGACGGCGCCGCCCTGGAAGACGGGGGGATCCGCCGGGTCCCGGGCCTCGATGCGGATCGGCGCGGCGTCAATTCCGTTCACGTCCTCGAGGTAGCAGCCG
>CAYUME010000716.1:0-3137 GCA_964445475.1 uncultured Planctomycetia bacterium | reverse complement strand
GCCCGGGCCGAGGGGGCGTCAGGCCTTCACGATCTTCTCCCGCCCCGCCGTCACCCCCTTCGTCGCGTTCCGCGTGTCGACCACCAGCGGCGCATGCTCGACGACGGCGGCATAGTCCACGGCCGCGTGGTCGGTCACGATGAGGACCGCGTCCTGGGCGCGGAGCGTGTCGGGGGTCAGCGGCGTCGAGGCCATGTCGATCGCGTGCTTCCGCATCCGCGGCAGCCGCGGGACGTGGGGGTCGTGATAGGAGACGCGCGCGCCGCGCTCCATCAGCATCTCCAGGATCTCGAAGGCCGGCGACTCCCGCGGATCGTCCACGTCCTTCTTGTAGGCGATGCCGAGAACCATCACCCGGCTCCCCTTCACGGGCTTCCCCCGCGCGTTGAGCGCGCCGGCCAGGGTGTCGACCACGTACCGCGGCATGGCGGTATTGATCTCGCCGGCCAGCTCGACGAAGTGCGTCGTCGCCCCGACCTCCCGCGCCTTCCAGGAGAGGTAGAACGGGTCGAGGGGGATGCAGTGGCCGCCCAGGCCCGGCCCGGGATAGAAGGCCTGGAAGCCGAAGGGCTTGGTCGACGCCGCCTCGATCACCTCCCAGACGTCGATCCCCATCTTCCCGAAGACGACCTTGAGGTCGTTGACGAGCGCGATGTTGACGCTCCGGTAGATGTTCTCGAGGAGCTTCGCCGCCTCCGCCACTTCGCAGGAGGAGACGGGGATGACGCGCGCCACCGCCGCCGCGTAGAGGCGCTCGACCAGGCGCGCGCTCGCCGGATCCGTCCCCGCGACGATCTTGGGGATGCTCTCCGTCCGGAACCGCGGGTTCCCCGGGTCCTCGCGCTCCGGCGAGAAGCCGACGAAGAGGTCGACGCCGAGCCGCAGCCCCCCGCGCAGGAGCGGCGGGACGACGATCTCGCGCGTCGTGCCGGGGTAGGTCGTGCTCTCCAGGACGACGAGCTGGCCGGCACGAACGACGGACGCGATCGTCTCCGCGGTCTTCACGATGAAGGAAACGTCGGGGTCGCGCGTCGGGGTGAGCGGCGTCGGGACACAGATGAGGTGGGCGTCGGCCTCCGCGAGGCGCTTCGGGTCGGCGGTCGCCTCGAAGCGGCCGCTGTCGCGCATGGCACGGACGGTCGGGGTGTCGACGGACTTGATGTAGCTCTCGCCGCGGTTGAGCGCCGCGACCTTGGCCGGGTCGACGTCGAAGCCGAGGACCGGGAAGCCGGCGGCGTGGAAGGCGCGGGAGAGGGGAAGCCCGACATACCCCTGGCCGAGGATGGCGACAAGGGCCGTGCGGGCGTCGATCTTCGCGAGGAGGGCGTCGGCGGTCGAAGGGGGCATGGGATCTCCCGGTCAATGACAGCGGGACGGCGGCATGCCGAGGATAACACGGGCCCTCCCCGCGCGCCAACGGGAATCGACGAAGGCCCCGGCTCCCGCCCGGGGGCCCCGGGGGACGCGGCGCGGGGAGACCGTCCATACCCCCGGGTCTCCCCGGCATCCCGGTGACGCCACGCTGTCGAGGGGACTGTTGACAGAACCGTTCAAATCGGCTAATAATCGCGTTCTGTTTTATGGGGAGTCCTTATGGGGAGGCCCGCCTGTCGGCGGGCGGGGCGTTTTCCGGTCCCTTTGGAGAGGGGTGCGTATGGCCTCGATGCCTGATTATGTAGCCTCGGCCAAGCCGTTGCCGCAGGCGAACCGGGTGCCGTGGTTCAAGACCACGGCCCAGACGTACGCGGGAATCATGCTCTGGTTCGTGTTCTGGGACCAGGTCCCCGGCGGAGGGGTGATGTCCCAGGGGATCGGGACCGCCTTCGTGGGCCTGATCGCGGCCGCCCTGATCTGTCATTTCCTCTTCTACCTCGTGCCCGGCATCCTCGGCATGTCGACCGGTCTCCCGCTCTACGTCGTGGGGACGTCCACCTATGGCGTTCAAGGCGGATTTATCATGCCCGGGCTGCTCATGGGACTGCTGCAGTACGGCTGGTTGGCGGTGAACGCGTTCTTTGCCGCCATCCTGCTCTGCGCCCCGTTCGGCCAGGGCGCCGGAACGGCCGCCCACGCGATCGTGGCCACCGTCTGGACCATCGCGGCCGCCTTCATGGGGATCAAGGGGATCAAGTACGTGGCCCGCGTCGCCACCTTCCTCCCCCTCATCCCGCTTATCATCCTGATCGTCCTCCTCGTCCAGACCCTCGGCGGCGTCGGCAGCTTTGACGCGTCGAAGGTCATCCCGGCCGACAAGACGATGTCGTCCTTCGGCGTCATCGCGCTCATGCTGACCGTGATCGTCGGATTCTTCGCCACGGCGGGGGCCGCCGGGACGGACATCGCGAGCAGCAACCGGGACAAGAAGGACGTGCATCTGGGCGGTCTGGCCGGAATCGCCGGCGCCACCATCTTCGCCGGCGGCGCGGCCCTCCTGATCGTCGCCGGGGCCCACGGACTGGGCAAGGCAGACGCCGGGGTCGTGAGTCCGACCGCCATGATGAGCGGCATCATGGGCGACAAGGTCGCGAAGGTCTTCTGGTACCTCCTGGCCATCGCGGCCTTCCCGCCGGCGTGCTTCTCCTCTCTCATCGCCGCGAACAGTTTCCGGACGACGCTCCCGAAGGTCAACCCGCTCATCTCCTGCGGCCTCGGGACGCTCGTCGCGATCATCCTGGCGGTGACGGGCTATGCCGGAGACGCCGTCGCGGTCTTTTCCGTCATCGGCGCCTCCTTCGGGCCGATCTGCGGCGCGATGGTGGCCGACTACCTCCTCTCCGGCTGCAAGTGGGCGGGCCCCCGCGCGGGCTTCAATCCGGCCGGCTGGGTCTCGTGGGCCCTCGGGTTCATCGTCGGCGCCGGCGGCTTCATCGCGCAGATCACCAAGGTCGAAGCGTTCGCCAAGATCCCCGCGCCGCCCGTCGCGGCGTTCGTCGTCGGCTTCGTGGTCTACCTCGTGCTGGCCAAGATCGGGATGCAGAGCAAGACGCTCGAGATGCCCGGCGCCGCTCCCGCGCCCGCCGGCGGCTCGGGCCAGCCCGCCGCCTGACGGGAAGGGGATATGGACCGGACGTACCGAACGGGCGCGCCTCGCGGCGCGCCCGTTTTTTTTCGGCCGCGGACCCCGGAGACGGAACAGG
>CAYUME010000715.1:0-3140 GCA_964445475.1 uncultured Planctomycetia bacterium | reverse complement strand
TAGTACGGAACAACCATGAGCCAGCCCCCATGCCCACCTCCCCCCAGATGAGCGAGCCCGAGGACCGCGAGCCCGGCGGCGGCCTCCTGATGAAGCACCTGCTCAAGGCCCGCGCCATCCTCCTCTCCGAGCCGGTCACGGACCGCCTCTCCCGCCGCGTCACGGCCCAGCTCCTCGCCCTCCAGGCCGAGGACGAGAAGGCCCCGGTCACCGTCTACGTCAACTCCCCCGGCGGGAGCGTCGACTCCGGCTTCGCGATCTACGACATGCTGCGCTTCGTCAAGTGCCCCGTCCGCACCGTCGTCTCGGGGCTCTGCGCCAGCGCCGCCGTCCTCATCTACCTCGCCCCCCCGAAGGAGCGCCGGCTCTCCCTCCCCAACGGGCGCTTCCTCCTCCACCAGCCGTCCACGACCGTCCAGGGCGACGCGTCCGACATCGCCATCAGCGCCAAGGAGATCCTCGCCCTCCGCGTCCGCTACAACGAGATCGTCGCGGCGGAGACGAACAAGACCGTCGACCAGGTGACCAAGGACGCCGACCGCGACTTCTGGCTCACCGCCGAGGAGGCACGAAAGTACGGGCTGGTCGGCAAGATCGTCCAGACGTACGGGGAGATCGGCTGATCGGCTTCCAGGTCCCCGGCTCGGCGTTCCGGGGCCATCGAGCGGACCTCGTTCTCCAGCGGGATCGGTGCCTCCGGGCGCGAATCCGGCCCTCCGTCACACGAACCCCGGCCCCGCACGCACAAATCCGGGACCCGGGACTCAGGACTCGGGACCGAACCTCGCGGGCCTGTAGCTCAACGGGAGAGCACCTGGTTTGCAACCAGGGGGTTGGCGGTTCGAATCCGCTCAGGTCCACGCCCCTGAAACCGCGCCGCCCGGGGCGGCGCGGTTTCAGGGGCGTGTCCGCCGAAGCCTTGGCGAAGGCGGACCCGTCAACAAACGACCCCATGACCGACCTCTACCTCGGCCTCGACCTCGGCACCGGCGGCGCCCGCGCGATCCTCGTGGATGGGGCCGGGCTCCTCCACGCCGAGGCCTTTTCCCCCCTCCCGGAGACGGCCGTCTGGCGGGGCGGGAACGGCGAGCACGAGCAGGACCCGCTCGGCTGGTGGCTCGCCGTCCGCGGCGCGATCGACCGCGTCGTGACCGTCCTGAAGGGCTCCGGGGCCGCCCCCGACCGCATCCGTTCGCTGGCCGTCTCCTCCACCTCCGGCACGATCGCCCTCGTCGACGCCGCCGGCGTGCCCGTCGGACGGGCGATGATGTACAACGACCCGCGCGGGGCCGACCAGGCGGGCGAGATCAACCGCGCCGCGGACGCCCACATCGCCGCGTTCGGCTTCCGCTTCAACGCCTCCTACGGCCTGGCCAAGCTCGCCTGGCTGCGGTCCCGCGACCCCGCCCGCCTCGAGCGCGCCGCCCGCATCGTCCACGCCGCGGACTTCGTCGCCGGCCGCCTGACGGGGCGCTGGGACGTCACCGACTGGACGAGCGCCCTGAAAACCGGCTACGACACCGCCGCGCACTCCTGGCCCGCCTTCATCGGCGGGGCGCTGCGGCTGCCCGCGGAGAAGCTCCCGCGCGCGGTCCGCCCCGGCGAGCCGATCGGCCGCGCGGACGGCCCCGGCGCCCGCGAGGCGGGCCTCGACCCCGGGACCGGCGTCGTCGCGGGGCTCACGGACGGCTGCGCCTCCCAGCTGGGCGCGGGAGCCGTCGCCCCCGGCTCGGTCTGCGCCTCCCTCGGCACCACCCTCGTCCTCAAGGGCGTCACCCCCGAGCTCCGCCGCGACCCCCGCGGCCGCGTCTACTCCCACCGCCACCCCGAAGGCCTCTGGATGCCGGGCGGAGCGAGCAACGCCGGCGGCGGGGCCCTCGAACGCGAGTTCGGCCCCGCGGCCATCCTCCCCCTCGACGAGCGCGTCGCCTCCCGACTCCCCACCGCCGGCCTCGTCTACCCCCTCGCCGGCAAGGGCGAGCGATTCCCCTTCGTCCGCACCGACCTCGCGACGTGGTGGATCGAGCCGGTGGAGGACCGGGTGGACCGGTTCGGGGCGATGCTGGAGGGGACCGCGTACGTGGAGCGGCTCGGCTACGACACCCTGCGCGCGATGGGCGTGGCCGTCGAGGGACCGGTCCGGACCAACGGCGGGGGGACGCGCAGCAAGGCCTGGCTGGCCGTGCGCGCCGCGGTCCTCGACCGCCCCGTCGAGGTTCCCGCCAACAGCTCCTCCGCCTTCGGCGCCGCCGTCCTGGCCGCCGCGTCGGCCCGGTCGATCCCCCTGGCCGAGGCGGCCGCGGCGATGGTCCGCCCCCGCGTCCGCGTCGAACCGAAGCCGGACTGGGTCGCCGCCTACGCGGAGCGCTACGCCCGCTTCCACGCCGCCCTCAAGTCGCGCGGGTACATCTAAGGGCGTTCCTTGCCAAGCCCCGCCGCCATCGGGTAGACTCAGACAGGCTTGCGCACCGGCCGGGCGGGGCCCGGAATCATTCTCGCGTGGCGCCGCGGAGCGGACGCTTGTCATGGGCATCAAGGGCGACACGCGGTCGATGCCGCTCGCGAACGTCCTCCAGGACCTCGCGACGAACGAGCAGACGGGGACGCTCCGCATCCGGTCCCGCGACCGCGCCGTCACCCTCTGGTTCGAGCGCGGGGCGCTCCGCCTCGTCGGCCTCGGCCCCGGCGAAGGCCCGTCCCTCGTCAACGGCCTGCTGGCCCTCAACAAGCTCCGCATCGAGGAGATCCCCCCCGCCCCTCCGGGCCGTCGCGTCAGCGAGTCCAGCCTCCTCCGCGGCCTCGCGAAGAAGGGGCGCATCACCCGCGACGACCAGAAGGCCGCCCTCGAGCACCAGATGGCCGAGCACCTCTGCGACGCCTTCCTCTGGCCCGATGCCCAGTTCGAGTTCGAGGAGGGCGACCCGGACGACCGGAGCTTCGACGCCGACCAGCTCGAGCTCGAGCCCCGCATCCCCGTCGACGCCGTCCTCTTCGAGGCCGTCCGCCGGACCGACGAGTGGGCAGAGATCCGGAAGGTGATCCTCTCCCCGGACGAGATCTATGTCGGCGACGCCCGGCGGATGCCGGCCGACGCCTTCCAGATCGGCTCCCGGAGCATGCAGAACTTCCCGCTCCTCACC
>CAYUME010000714.1:1460-3145 GCA_964445475.1 uncultured Planctomycetia bacterium | reverse complement strand
CACCCGGCCTTGGTGTCGGTGGCGCCGGTGGTGACGTCGATCTCGATCATCGCCCCCTCCTTCGCGAGGGCGCAGAAGTTCGGGATCTCGTCCCGGGCGATCATCTCCTGGAGGTGGTCCCTCTGGGCGCCGTCCCATCCGATGACGACCACGTTGCGGACCTCCTCCGCCCGCGCCGCGGTGGCGGCGACCGCCAGCCCGAGCCCCCCCAGCCATCCCCTGCTCCACCCGGCCATGGCGCTCCTCCTTGATACCTTCGCCCCGGAAGCCCGCCGCCGGGACGGGACCCATGAAACAGCCCGTCATTCAACCTACAGGACAGGCAGGGGTTTCGGCCCGAAACGCGAACGGCCAGGAGAATAAGGACCTTCGCGCTCTGCGTGATCTGCGGGCCCGGGAATCCGCGTGCTCTGCGTGCTCTGCGGGCCCGGGAATCCGCGTGCTCTGCGTGCTCTGCGTGATCTGCGGGCTAACAAGTCTGCGTGATCTGCGGGCCACTCCCCGCGTGATCTGCGTGATCTGCGGGCTCGAATCAACTGATGACATCCCCCGCCCCCCCCGCTATACTGGCGCCCCATGGAAAACGGATTCGACATCGTCGGCCTCTTCAAGAGCCGCCTCGGCGAGAACCCGAGGCTCCACGCGCAGTACATCAACCCCGCGTGGGCCAAGTCGATGCAGCTCATCGGCTACGACCGCATCTACGCGAAGGCCGAGGGCTGCCACCTCTGGGACACCGCCGGGCGGAAGTACCTCGACTGCATCTCCAGCTTCTGCGTCTCCAACATCGGCCACAACCACCCCGTCGTCCGGAAGGCGCTCCAGGACATCCTGGGCGAGACCTTCCCCAACCTCATCCAGCTCGACCTCCCCCTCCTCTCGGGGCTGCTGGCCGAGGCGCTGGTGAAGCGCATCCCCTGGCTCGACATGGTCTTCTTCGCCAACTCCGGCTCCGAGGCGAACGAGGGGGCGATCAAGTTCGCGCGGCGCGTCACGAAGAAGCCCCGGATCCTCTACGCCGACCACTCGTACCACGGCGTGACCTACGGCTCGCTCTCCGTCACCGGCCACGCGATGTGGCGCGAGGGGTTCGAGCCCCTCCTTCCGGAGACGCGCGTCGTCCCCTTCAACGACGCCGACGCGATCGACCGGGAGCTGGCCGGCGGGAACGTCGCCGGCGTCATCCTCGAGCCCATCCAGGTCGGCGCGGGGATCCTCCTCCCGTCCGACGACTACTTCCCCCGCGTCCAGGCCGCCTGCCGGAAGCACGGCGCGCTCCTCATCTTCGACGAGATCCACACCGGCTTCGGGCGGACGGGGACGTTCCTCGCCTGCGAGCACTGGAAGGTCGAGCCCGACATCGTCTGCCTCTCCAAGGGCCTCAGCGGCGCCATGGTCCCCGTCTCCGCCATCGTCACCCGCCTGTCGATCATGCGCGGTGTCTTCTCGAGCCTCGACCGCTCCGAGATCCACGCCTCCACTTTCAGCGGCAACAACCTCGCCATGGTCGCTGGGCTGGCGACCCTCGCCGTGCTCGACAACGAGAAGCTCATCGAGCGCTGCCGCGAGCGGGGCGACGCCCTGCTCGCCGCGCTGCAGCCGTTCGTGCAGAAGTACGACCTCGTCAAGGCCGTCCGCGGCAAGGGGCTCCTGATCGGCATCGAGTTCGGCGAGCCGGAGGGGTT
>CAYUME010000714.1:0-1450 GCA_964445475.1 uncultured Planctomycetia bacterium | reverse complement strand
GTCCTCCTCCGGCAGGCCTGGCACCTGATGCACAAGATCAACCGCGGCCTCTTCGCCCAGGCCTTCACCATCCCGCTGCTCGAGAAGCACGCGGTGCTCGCCCAGGTCGCCGGGTCGAACCAGGACGTCCTCAAGATCGCCCCGTCCTTCGTGGTCGAGCCGGAGGATCTGGACTGGCTGGTGCGCGCGCTGGACGACGTCTTCGCCGCCGCCCACAAGTTCCCGGGGCCGTTCTGGGAGGTGGCGACGTCGCTGGCGAAGAACGCGATCTTCTGACGGACGGGGCACGGGGACCTGGAGCGCGCGGAGACGACACGGCGGAGGCCCCCCCCGTGCGCCCCTTGGCGCCACATGGGCTATGACTGGACCTCACGCCGGCCCCGCGCCGTCTTGCGCCCGCCTGTCCGCCCTCGCCCCCCTCCTCCTCGCCGCCTGCGCCGGCCCCCCGCCGATCCCCGACGGGCTGCCGCCTGACTTCTCGGACGAGTGCACCCTGACGGAGGCCGAGCGGGCGCTCGCTCCCCCCGCCGCGATCGACGCCGCGCGCGGTCTGCTCGCCCGCCGCGGGGAGCCCGGCGCCCTCGAGCGTGCCGTCGCCCTTCTCCACCATCACCGCCTGGCCGGCCGCGGCTCGCCCGCCGCCGACGCCCTCCTCGGCGAGGCCCACGCGCGGATCGCGGACGGACTCGACCCCGCTTCGCCGGCGGAAGGCCCGCGCTGCCGACGGCACGCGGAAGCCGGCCTGGCGCGCGCGGACGCGGCGGTCGCGGCGTCGCCGGGGGACGGCGCGGCGCACTACTGGAGGGGACGGCTGCTGCTGCTGGCGGCGGACGTGGAGCGGTCGTACGGCCGGCTCGCGCAGGCGCTGGAGGCGCTGGCGGAGGCGGACCGGCTGGCGCCGCGCGTGGACGAGGCCGGGCCGGCACGCTACCTCGGGCGGATCCACCAGGAGACGCCGGGGTGGCCGATGCTGGGATCGAAGGAGAAGGCGATCGCTCACTACGAGCGGGCCCTGCAGCTCGCCCCCGAGAGCCTCCAGGCGCGCCTCTGGCTGGGCGACACCCTTGCGGCGGCGGGGCAGCCGGAGAAGGCGCGCGCGGAATGGGAGCGGGTGGTGTCGGCGCCCGCGCGGACGGGGCGGGAGCGGGAAGACGAGGCGATCCGGCTCGAAGCCCGCAAGCGGCTGGAGCCCCGGTAGGCGTCCTGCAGCAAACGGCGCGGGAGCCGTTCGCCGCGCCGTTTGCTGCCAAGCGCCCCGGAGGAGGACCGGACGCCGCAGCATCAGCGGAGGCGGCCGGGCCTCTTCCGGGGCGCGCTACTCGTACCCGATCGCCTCGATGACGCTCAGACCCGCCGCCCGGCGGGCGGCCACGTAACCGGCGATCGCGCCGATGGCCAGCGCCGCGCCCAGCGACAGCCCCAGGCTCGCCCACGGGATCTCGATCGGCAC
>CAYUME010000713.1:0-3148 GCA_964445475.1 uncultured Planctomycetia bacterium | reverse complement strand
TTCACCTCTGCCACCTGCCGCAGCGGGACGTCCCGCCCCGACGGCGCCCGGACCAGCAGCTCCTCGACGTCGTACTCGCTCAGCCGCTCCGCCTCGGGAAGGCGGACGCGGACGCGCACCTCGCTCCGCCCGCGCTGCTGCCGGAGGGCCTCCGCCCCGTAGAAGGCGGCGCGGACCTGCCGGGCGACGTCGCGCACGGTGAGCCCCAGGCTGCGCCCCTCCGGGCGGAGCGTGAAGTCGAGCTGCTGTTTGCCGGGCGTGTAACCGTCGTCGATGTCCTTCACGTTCGGGAAGTCGGCAAGGATCGCGGCGAGCGCCGCGCCGGCACGGTCGAGCACCTCGATGTTCCGGTGGCTCAGCTCGACGGTGAGCGCCGCGCCGCCCCCCGGCCCGCCCCGGTTGGAGACGTACTGGAGCGACTCGAGACCCGGGATCGCCCCCCCCCGCTCGCGCCACTGCCGGGTGAACTCGGCGGTGCTGATCGGGCGGACCTCCGCAGCGGTGAGGTAGGCCCGGATCTCCACGACGTTCTCGTTGACCAGGGCGAAGATCCCCTCGAGGAGCCGGTCCCCTCCGTTCGCCTCCCCGACCTCGCGGGCGGCCCGCTCCAGCCGGTCGCGCACGACGACGGCGTCCGCCAGGGGGGCCCCCACCGGCAGCGTCGCGGACGCGAAGGCGTAATCGGCGTCGACCTTCGGCATGAGGATGAGGCTGATCCGGCCGCTGGCGACGTACGCCACGGCGACCGCGAGGATCGCGAGACCCGTGGCGACGGTCGCGTACCGGTACCGGAGGGCCCGGTCAAGGAACGGGCCGTAGCGGTGGCAGATGAACCGGATGAAAAACCGGCTGAAGGCCTGCTGGACGTCGTGGAGGAGGCGGCCCGCCGCCGTCCGCCCCGCGCGCCCCGCGTGGGCCAGGTGGGCGGGCAGGATGAAGATCGCCTCGAGCCACGAGATCGTGAAGGCCGTGATCACGACCAGCGGGATGACGCGCCAGATCTTGCCGATCATGCCCGGCACCCACAGGAGCGGCAGGAAGGCGACGATGTTGGTCAGGATGCTGAAGGAGACCGGCATCGCCACGTCGCGCGCCCCGCGGATCGCCGCCGCCAGCATCCCCATCCCCCCCTGGCGGTACTCGTAGATGTTCTCCCCCGCCACGATCGCGTCGTCCACCACGATGCCGAGGGCGATGATGAAGGCGAACATGGAGATCATGTTGAACGTCACGCCCAGCATCGGCAGGAAGAGCATCGCCCCGAGGAACGCCGTGGGGATGCCCATCGTGACCCAGAAGGCCAGCCGGATCTCGAGGAAGAGGCCGAGGAGGAGGAGGACCAGGAGGAGGCCGTAGCAGGCGTTCGTCGCCAGCAGCTCGAGGCGCTGCCGGTAGATGTCGGACCGGTCGTTCCGGATGCCGTACCGGACGCCGGGGGGGAGGTCGGGGGCGATCTCGGCCATGGCCCGCCGCACCGCGTCGGAGACCCCGATCGGGGTCTGGTCCCCCACGCGGTAGACGTCCAGCCCCATCGCCCGCCGCCCGTTGTAGGTCCCCAGGGTGTCCGTGTCGTGGAATCCGTCGCGGACCGTCGCGATCTCCTCGAGGCGGACGACCGTCCCGTCCGGCGTGGTGACGACGGGGAGGGGGGCGAACTCCCGGGCCCACTCCCGCCGCTCCTTCATCCGGAGCAGGATCTCGCCGCCGCGCGTCTCGACCTTCCCCCCCGGCAGCTCCACCGAGGTCGCCGCGATCGTCCGCGCGATCTCCTCCAGCGTCAGCCCGAGCGCCCGCAGCCGGGCCTGCGGCACCTCGACGTGCACCTCGTACTCCCGCGTGCCCGCCAGGTCGATCTGCGTGATCTCCGGGTCGAGCAGGAGGCGGTCGCGGACCGACTCGACGATCTCCCGCAGCGGCTGCTCCCCCACGTCGCCGTAGATCTCGACGGTGAGGACCTCGTGGCGGTGGGTCTCGAGGACGACCTCGGGCCGTTCCGCGTCCTCGGGGAAGGTGACGATGCGGGCGACCTGCTGGTCGATCTCCTGGTAGGCCTTCTGGTGGTCGGCGTACTCGTACAGCTCTGCCGTGACGCGCCCCCTCCCCTCGCTGGCGATGGCGGTGACCTCCTTGACCCCCTCGACGCCGCGGATCGCCTCCTCGATCACCAGCACGATCCCCCGCTCGACCTCCTCGGGACTGGCGCCGGGGTAGGGGACGGTGACGTTCACGAGGTCGAGGGTGTACTCGGGGAAGACCTCCTTCTTGATGCGGGCCGCCGAGATGGCGCCGCCGACCAGCAGCGCCAGCATCAGGATGTTCGGCGCGATGCGGTGGCGCGTCATCCAGCCGATCGGTCCGCGGTCCGCGTCCGGGGGGTCGGGGGAATGCATGGCGTTTTATCTCCCTCCCCCGCCGGCCGGGGCCGGCGGCGCGCCCGGTCCGGGCACGGCCTCGGCGGCGTCCGTGCGCAGCGGCATCCCGTCCACCGGCGCCGCCAAGTCCGTCGTCACCACCCGGTCGCCGTCCTTCAGACCCTCCGTCACCAGCACCCGGTCCCGGTCGCGGGCGGCGATCGCGACGGTCCGGATCGCGAGCCGGCCCTGCCCGTCCAGGACCCAGACGCGGTCGCCGTCGCGCAGCAGGTCGCGGTCGAGGGCGGCAGCGCCCTCGATCTCGCCGCCCTCGATCTCGACGCGCACGTAGCTGCCGAGGAGGAGGGCGGGACGGCCGGGGGGGCCGGGCGCGAGGGCCAGGGGGTCCGGGACCTCGACGAGCAGGCGCGCCATCCGGCCGTCCGGCTCCAGCGCGCCGGCCAGCCGCAGCGCACGCCCCTCCCGGTGGACGCCGGCGCCCCAGGCCGCCTCGTCGAAGACGCGGACCGCCGCGCCCGCCGCGCCCTTCCCATCGGGGAGCCGGATCCACTTCAGGCGGTCGACGGGGACGGAGACCTCGACCCAGTACGCGTCGGTGCCCACGAGGCGGGCGATCCGGGAAGCCGGCGAGACCTGGGAGCCGGGGTCGACGAGCTTCGCCTCGACGAGGGCGTTGAACGGGGCGCGGATCGCGGTCCGCTCGTGGTCCAGGCGGGCCTTCCGCAGCGCCGCGTCGGCTGTCCGCCGGGCTCCCTCCGCCGCCTCCGCGGCGGCTT
>CAYUME010000712.1:0-3152 GCA_964445475.1 uncultured Planctomycetia bacterium | reverse complement strand
CCCCGACGATCCCGCCCGCTGGCCCGCCGGGAAGGCCGCGGCCTGGGGCGCGCGGCAGCCCTGGATCGCCGGCTTCAACTACATCCCCGCCACCGCCATCAACTACACCGAGATGTGGCAGCGGGAGACCTTCGACCCGAAGACGATCGACGCCGAGCTCGCCCTCGCCCAGGAGACCGGCTTCAACGCCCTCCGCTGTGTCCTCCAGTACCTCGTCTGGGAGCACGACCCCGACGGGCTCCAGGAGCGGATGGACGCATTCCTCGCCATCTGCCGGAAGCGCGGCCTCCGCGCCATGTTCTGCCTCTTCGACGACTGCGTCTTCGGCCCCAAGCAGGACCCGTATCTCGGCAAACAGGCGGACGTCGTCCCCGGCTGGTACGCCCACGACTGGTCCCCCAGCCCCGGCTGGTCGCGCGTCCGGAACCGGGACGCGTGGCCGAAGCTGGAGGCGTACGTGAAGGACATCCTGGCGCACTTCAAGGACGATCCCCGCGTGCTGTCGTGGGACCTCTACAACGAGCCGACGAACGGCATCGGCGACGTCTCCCTGCCGCTCGTCGAGCGCGTCTTCGACCGGGCGCACGAGGTCGGCGCCTCCCAGCCGCTGACCGTCGGCGTCTGGAACGGCAACGCCCGGCTCAACGCCCTCGCCCTCGCGCGCTCCGACATCGTCACCTTCCATAATTACGGCGACCTCGCCGCCCTGACCGGCCAGGTCGCCGACCTGCTCCGACGCGGCCGCCCCGTCGTCTGCACCGAGTGGCTCAACCGGGGGCAGCGCAGCCTCGTCGAGACGCACCTCCCGGTCTTCTGGCGCCGCCGCGTCGGCTGCCTCCATTGGGGGCTCGTCAACGGCAAGACGCAGACGCAGTACCCCTGGGGCTCGAAGGCCGGCGCGCCCGAGCCGGCGGTCTGGCAGCACGACCTCTACCGGAAGGACCGGACGCCGTACGACCCGAAGGAGCTCGACCTCTTCCGTCGCCTGATCCGGGAGGCGCCGTCCGAGGCGAAGGCCGTCGTGCCGACCTCGGCCAGGGCGCCCGCGGCGTGGCGGTGGACGACGGAGGCGCCGGCGGAGGGGTGGTTCCGGCCGGAGTTCGACGCGTCGGCGTGGACGGAGGGGCCCGGCGTCTTCGGGACGGCGGGGACGCCCGGCGCGGTCGTGCGAACGACGTGGAGCACGCCCGCGATCTGGCTCCGGCGCGAGTTCACGCTCGACGCCGTCCCCGCCCGCCCCGCCCTCGCGATCCTCCACGACGAGGAGGCGCGCGTCTACGTCAACGGCGTGCTCGCGGCGGAGACGACCGGCTGGGTGACCGACTACGTCGAGGTCGAGATGGCGCCCGCCGCCCGCGCCGCCCTCAAGCCCGGCCGGAACGTCCTCGCCGTCCACTGCCGCCAGACGACGGGCGGCCAGTCCATCGACGTCGGCATCCTCGATCTCGTCCCCGGGAGGCGCCCATGACCCCGCGCGACGTCGTCCGCGCCGTCCTCGAGGGGAAGCGGCCCCCCTACGTGCCGTGGCAGATCGGGCTCACGCAGGAGGCCCGCGCGACGCTCCGCGCCCACTACGGGACGGACGACCTCGACGGCCCGCTCGGGAACCACGGCGTCACGCTCGGCAACGACTTCGGCTTTTTCGAGGAGATCGGGGACGACCGGTTCCGCGACCACTTCGGCGTCGTCTGGAACCGGAGCGTCGACAGGGACATCGGGGTCGTCGAGGGGCAGGTCCTCCCGGAGCCGACGCTCGCCGGCTGGCGGCCCCCCGACCCGCTCGACCGCCGCTTCCATGCCGACATCCCCGCGAAGCTCGCCGCCCGCCCGGACGCCTTCCGCGTCTATTCCATCGGCTTCTCCCTCTACGAGCGCGCCTGGACGCTCCGCGGGATGGAGAGCCTCATGATGGACTTTCTCGACCACCCGGGGTTCGTGCGCGAGCTGCTCGAGACGATCGCCGACTACAACATCGCCCAAGTGCGCGAGGCGCTCCGGTACGACATCGACGCCGTCCGCTTCGGCGACGACTGGGGGCAGCAGCGCGGGCTGCAGATGGGCCCGAAGGCCTGGCGCGCGCTCATCCTCCCCGTCCTCCGCCGGATGTACGGCGCCGTGCGCTCCGCCGGCAAGCACGTCATGATCCACTGCTGCGGGGACGTGGACGAGCTCTTCGAGGACCTGATCGACGCGGGCGTCAACTGCTTCAACCCCTTCCAGCCCGAGGTGATGGACGTCCGGGCGCTCCTCCCGCGCTACCGCGGGCGGCTCGCCTTCCACGGCGGGCTCTCCACGCAGAAGACGCTCCCCTTCGGGTCGGTCGAGGACGTGCGGGCGGAGACGCGGATGCTGCTGGAGCTGGGCCGGGAGGGGGGCTATGTCTTCGCGCCGGCGCACGACGTCGCGGGGGACGTGCCTCTGGAGAACATGCTGGCGTTCGTCGAGGTGCTGAAGCAGCAGGAGGGGTACGGCTCGTGAGGAAGGGGAACCGCCAAGGACGCCAAGGGACACGGAAAGAACGCCAAGAACAACATCCTGGCGGTTTCTCCGTACCCCTTGGCGTTCTTGGGGGCTATTTCAGCCCCGGCAGGGAGACGACGCCGTCGACGGCGCGGCATACGTGGACGGCGTATCGGTCCGCGCAGTCCGGCCGCGCGAGGGGGTAGGCGAGATCGACGGCCTTCCGGAGGGCGCCGACGGCCGCGGCGCGGACGATGGCGCCGGAAGCGCCCTTGTCGCCGCCGCCGAGCATCCGCTCGCCGAGCACGCCCGGGACCGTCCGCGCGATATCGCACATCGTCTCCAGCTCCGGCCCGGAGATCCGGTAGAGGTCCCGCAGCCCGATCCCGTCCTCCCGGAAGATCGCGCCGACCGTCTCGCTCCTCCCGGCCCGCCACGCCTTCAGCATCCGGTAGAACCGCTGCTGCGCGCCGTAGAGGTAGCGCAGCCGGTCGCAAGGGCCGGGGTGGCTCCTCCCGAACCGCGCAAGGATCTTCCCGAGCAGCCGCTCGTCGCGGACGTCGGCCAGCGTCTTGATGCCGAATACCCGGCCGGCCTTTTCGGCCAGCTCGTCGCACTCCGCGCGCCGGACCCGGTAGGTGGACTTCTCGAGGCCCGGGCGGACGGTGCCGGTGTCGAGGCTGACGATGCGG